>JASHSD010000901.1 GCA_030036985.1 Bryobacteraceae bacterium | reverse complement strand
CCAGAAACCCCGGAACCCAGTGTGAAAATTCTGCATCCAATCAAGCGGGTAAAGAATTTATGAAGAACCATTGGGTGCTGAAATCGGTGGCGCTTCTGGGATGCATCGGAATTGCGTGTTCGCCTCTCGGCGCGCAATTCTCCGGAAGCCCACCACCCCCGGGTCCATACCCCGGGAGCCAAACCGCTCCCGGAGCTCAGTATCCGGGGAACGGTCCAATGCCTGGAACAGCAAGGCCGGGCATGATCAATTACATCGAGGGGCAGGTCTCAGTCAACGGACAGGCGTTGACGGAGAGCCACCAGGGCTACGCTACGCTACAGCCGAATCAGGTGCTTTCGACCGGTACCGGCAAGGCCGAAATCCTGCTTTCGCCGGGCATTTTCCTGCGCGTTGGAGACAACAGCGCGGTAAGGATGATATCGCCGCAGATCGAGCAGCCGCAGGTCGAGCTGACGAGGGGCGAGGCGATGATTGAAGTCGACTGGATGCCGAAGGACGAACGCGTGGGGGTCATCGAGAACGGCGCGCAGGCTTGGGTGGTTAAAAAAGGCCTGTATGAGTTCAACAGTTCGAGCGGCAGCGCGGCAGTCTTCGACGGCAACATGCAGGTTGTCGCGAACGGCAAGACCAAGGATGTTTACCAAGGTAAAGAAGCGTTGTTGAACACGCCGAAACTGAAGATCGCAGGCTTCAACCGTAAAGCTGAGGACGATCTCTATCGGTGGAGCAACGTCCGCGCGGGATATCTGGCGGAAGCGAGCGCGTCAACCGCGCAGAACTATTACGTGGGAGGCTATGGCCCGTACTGGAATGCCGGCTGGTATTGGGATCCGTATTTCGACTTCTGGGCCTGGATGCCGTATGACGGATACTTTTACAGTCCGTTCGGCTATGGCGGATTCGGATACGGTGGTTACGGCCGATACGGGTATGGATATCGTGGCGGATTTGCGGGTAGAGGCTTCGCTAATGGAGGCGCGGCTTTAGCGCCGCGAGTTGGTTTCAGCGGAGGCTTCCATGGCGGCGGTTTTGGCGGTGGCGGTTTCCACGGTGGTGGAGGCGGCGGCAGACGATAACCGCTTCGGCATGACCCTGAGGCGCGGCATTGGCCGCGCCTTTTTTTGTTGTGAGGCTTCAGCCTGCGGGCTCGCCTAATCCGGATTGAATTCGAACGTCTCGCCCTCGCAGTGAAAAATCAGCCGCCCCCCGGTGAGCATCTTCATATCGTGTCCCAACGGGATGAACACCGAACCGTCGGTCGATTGCCCCGCCGGCAGACGGGTCTCGGCCAGCGCGATTGCCGACGCCGTCGCGGCCGCCTTCAACCTGGAGTTAATGCCGATCGTCATCGAATTCTGCCGGCGTTCCTCATAACCGTTCGTCGATTTCATATGCGGAACCGCATACAGCGTGTTTTCATATGTAGTCACCAGCTTCACCACGTCGGCATGGGAGGCCTTTTCCAGCAGGATGTCCACTACCTGCTCGGTCGCGATCGCGTTCAGCGTCGCATCCGCCTTGACGTACGTGAAATCCTCCGGCGCCACGGTCCAGTAGTGGTCGGAGCCGTTTGCAATCGAGACCTGCACCAGCCCAAATCCCGCCACATGGTTCGGCATCATCGTCATGATCACCGTCAATCCCTGCCGGCTGAGCGTCTGGTATTTGATTCCGTTCACTTCATATTCGATAACCTGAGCGGAGACCAGCGCCACCGAACACATTGCCGCCGCGATTGCAAAAATCCGGACGGCTCGGCCAAAATTCATCTTCTATATCTTAGCTTTCGCGCGCGTCGGCGGATAGCCCGATTTCAGTAACTCATTGCGCCCTCTGGTCATCCTTTATACTTGGCCTTACGGCTCGATCATCCCGCTGCCTTCTCCGGCGGACTCCCGATTCTCCGGTTGCCGTTCGCGCCATGCCGTCCGGGTGACGAAGCTCGGCGCCTCACGCCGGGGAGTTCGCGCCGGATAACGATCCACTGAAACAGGGGGCGAAAAGATTCATTTGCAGACAGTACAAACCGGCACAAGTCGCCGCGCAGGCCGAAGTCGTCGAACCGTGACTCGAGCCGTGGGCGCGATTCTCCTCTGCTGGCTCCAGATTCTTCCGATCGGGGCGCAGGAACCGCCCCGCGGCCAGATCAACCGCGCGCCGCAGGTCGACATGAACTCCGGTTTTCCGCGCAACGAGTTCCGGCCGGGCATGGTCTCGCAGCCGGTTATGCGCGATTCGGCGCGCGTCTTCAATCTCATCCGCGACGGCAAACTCTACCTTTCTCTGCAGGACGCCATCGCTCTCTCGCTCGAAAACAACCTCGATCTCGAACTCGAACGCTACGGCATCGCCATGGGCGATACCGACGCAACCCGCGCGCAGGGCGGAGGCACATTGCGCGGCGTCCCCTTGACGGTGAATGAGGCGGCGCCGGGCATCGGCGGTCCCAGCGGCAGTCCCTTGTTGACCACCGCCGCCACCGGCACAACCCCGCAATCGGTTGTCTCCGTCACAGTGACCGATACCGGTTTCATCGACGAAACCGAGAACAGCCTCGACATCACGGGACCATTTGCCTACGCCAGTGGCCCGCCGCTTCCGCTGTTCGATCCCGTGCTCTCCGGCCAATTGTTGGGCGAATATTCCAGCACTCCGGAGGCGACCACAACGGACACCGGCAACACGACTCTCACTTCGGCCAGCTTCACCGGCAATCTGAATTACCAGCAGGGCTTCGCCAACGGCGCCCAGATCTCCGCCGGCTTTCAGAATACGTACCAGGGGATGAACACGATTTACAACGTGCTTCAGCCGTACACGCTGTCCAGTCTCGGCGTCACCGTCACCCAGCCGCTCCTGCGCGGCTATGGAAAAGATGTTAACCAGCGTTTTATTCACATCGCCAACAACAGCCGGAAAATTTCCAACTACGTGTTCGAGCAGCAGGCCATCAGCACCGTTTTCGGCGTGATTCGTCTTTACGACGATCTGGTGAGCCTGATTGCGGATCAGCACGTGAAAGAAGAAACTCTCGCCGCCGCCCAGCGCCTGCTCGAAGACAACCAGAATAAGGTCGAACAGGGAACGCTCGCGCCCATCGAAGCCACGCGCGCGCAGGCTCAGGTAGCGGCGGCCCAGCAGGATCTGATCAATTCGCAAGGCTATGTCCGGCAGCAGGAACTGGTTCTAAAAAACATCCTCTTCCGCGATTGGGGCGGCGAACCCGCCGTGCATGACGCGCGCATCGTCCCCACGGACACGCTGACGCTCGACCCGCTCCCGACTCAGACCCCGAATGAACTGGTTACCCTCGCCCTGCGCAATCGTCCCGAATATCTCGTCGGGACCCTGCAACTGAGCAATACGCAGATCAACCTGAAAGGGACGAGAAACGAGTTGCTTCCTGAACTCGATCTCGTCGGCAGCGTCCAGTTGAGCGGACTGGCGGGCGGCCTCAATTCTTCCCTCGAGCAGTCGCTGGTTTCCCCGCTGAACAGCGCATTGCCCGGCGTGGGCGGAAACTACGGCACGGTGCTCGACCAGATCTTCAGCGGCCAGTATCCAAGCGTCAGTTTCGGCCTCAACCTCAATATCCCGATCCGAAACCGCGTGGCGCAATCCGACGTCGCCCGCGACGAGCTCCAGGTGCGGCAGACGGAGGTCCGCCTGAAACAACTGGAAAACACCATCCGCAACGAAGTCGAGGACGCGCTCATCGCGCTGCAGCGCACCCGCGCCGCGTACGAAGCCGCAACCCTCACAACGAAGCTGCAGGAGGAATCTCTCAACATCGAGCAGGAGAAATTCGATGTCGGATTATCCACCAACTTTCTCGTGATTCAGTATCAGAGCTATGTGGCGCAGGCCCGCTCCACCGAGGTCGCCGCGCTCGACGCTTATGCCAAAGCCAAGGCGCAGTATGAACGGGCCCTCGGCCTGACGCTGGATATTCACAACGTGTCGGTCGATGAGGCGCACAGCGGAATCGTGCAGCGCGTATCTTCACCCGCGATACCGCCGCCCGCGATACCGCCGCCCGCGATACCGCCGCCCGCCGCGCCCCCGCCAGGCCGCTGAGCTCCCCGGAGTTACATAATGTCCCGGAGATAATAATACGGATGCTCAAGATCGGCAGCGTCAAATGGCGTGGAAAATGTTCGCGGCATCCCAAATTCGACCCCTACCTGGACGGGCGCGCCGCCATCCGCAACGGCTGCGAGAAGTGCGCGGCGCTCTGCGACATCTACACTCATCACGTGCAGATGCTGGCGCTGATGCGCGGGTTCACGCCGCCGCAAAACCCGAAGCGCCGCACGCCGGGCACGGCCGATCTTCAGGCCAGTCTTTTCGGCGAACCCTGAGCCCCTCTGGACCCGATCTCCTAACCCGGCATAGCCGGAACCAATCAGGGCTCACTTTTCGAAAAGTTGGACCTTGTGCCAAAGTGCGCCCAAAGACCAGTGGATATTACTCCGCGTGCACACCACCGAAAATTTTCTGCCAGGAAACGCGATGATTCCGATGGAGAGGTACTAAAATGGACCCTGTGAAAGCCCGCGTCTACGTTACGTTCAAACCATCCGTTCTCGACCCGCAGGGCCAGACCATCCGCGCCGCGCTGAACGGCCTCGGCCATCGCGGCATTGTGGATGTGCGCCAGGGCAAGTATTTCGAAATCACGATGCAGCCGGGGGAGGATCTCGATGCCATCGCGCGCGACGTGCTGAGCAATCCGGTGATCGAGGATTATCGGATCGAAATGCTGGATTAGCAGCCCGCGGCAAAAACCGCTCCCTCGCGGTCGCGGCTCGGCAACGTATTGTCTTTACTGGGCCGCGCGCGCAAGCAATCGGCAGTTTTCGACATCTGCCACAGGCTGTCAACCGCGCGCTTCGACAAGCATTCGCAGAATTGTATCGAGCTTGCCCTCGATCGCGCTGAAGCGTTCGTTCATTTCATAACGCAATGCGGAAACTTCCGCCCTCATCTCAGCCGAAGCGTTTCTTTCACATCGCCCAAGCGGGCGCTGTTGATCAGAACCCCTCCGAAAATCGCGAGGACGGTGATCGAGATCGCAATGATCTGCGCGTCTGTCATTTAACCGTGCTATACAACATCATAGCCTCTACAATAGGCGTATGTGTGGAATTGTCGGCTACGTCGGGGCGCAGCGCGCGGTCCCGATCATCCTCGACGGCCTGAAACGGCTCGAGTATCGCGGTTACGACTCGGCGGGCCTTGCGGTCTACTGTGACGATCAGTCTCTCGGTGTGCGCCGCGCTTCGGGCAAGCTCCGCAACCTCGAAGACGCGTTGCGCCTCGATCCTGTCGACGGAAACTACGGTATCGGCCACACCCGCTGGGCCACGCACGGCCGACCCAGCGAAGAAAACGCCCACCCGCATCGCGACTGCACGGGCGACGTCGTCGTGGTCCACAACGGCATCGTCGAAAACTTCCTCCCGCTCAAGGAGCAGCTGCAGCGCGAGGGCCATGTCTTCAAAACCGAAACGGACACCGAAGTCATCGCGCACCTGGTCGAAAAATACTTCGACGGCAATCTCGAAACCGCGGTGCGCTGCGCGGTCAAGCAGCTGCGCGGCGTCTTCGCCCTCGCCGTCCTCGACCGCAACGATCCCGACAAGATCGTCGCCGCCCGCGAAGGTCCGCCGGTCGTGATCGGCCTCGGCAAGGGTGAATACTTTGTCGCCTCCGACGTTCCCGCGATCCTCAGCCACACCCGCGACATGTTTTTCCTGGCCGACGGCGACATGGCCGTGCTCACTCTGAACGGCGTCCAACTCACCGACTTCGACGGGCGCCCGATCAACCGCCAGGTGCAGCACGTTCTCTGGGATCCGGTCATGGCGGAAAAGGGCGGCTACAAGCATTTCATGCTCAAGGAAATCTTCGAGCAGCCCCGCGCCATCCGCGACACCACTCTTGGCCGCGTGGGTCAGGAAAGCGGGCGGATTTTTCTGGACGAGATGGACATCACGCCCGCGCAGTTCCAGGCCTTCAATCGCATCAAAATCATCGGCTGCGGCACCGCCTGGCATGCCGCGCTCGCCGGCAAATTCATGATCGAGAAGCTGGCGCGCATTCCCGTCGAAGTCGATTACGCCAGCGAATTCCGCTACCGCGACCCCATCGTTTCCTCCGACGCGTTGACCGTGGTGATTTCACAATCCGGCGAGACCGCCGACACGCGCGCCGCGCAGGGGGAAGCCAAGCGCAACGGATCGAAGACGCTGGCCATCTGCAACGTGGTGGGGTCGATGATCACGCGGGAAGCCGCCGGGACCATCTACACGCACGCCGGGCCGGAAATCGGCGTGGCTTCAACCAAGGCGTTCACCTGCCAGCTGACTGCCCTGGCCATTCTCGCGATCTACCTGGCCGAGATTCACGGCCGGCTGGATGACGATTGCGCCCGTCTGCTCGTGCACGAACTGGTGCGCATACCGGGCAAGATCGAAGCCATCCTGGCCAACGATCAGCAATACGAAGATCTCGCGCGCAAGCTTTTCCGCGCGAGCGATTTCCTGTTCCTCGGGCGCGGCATTCATTTCCCCATCGCCCTCGAAGGCGCGCTCAAGCTCAAGGAAATTTCCTATATTCACGCGGAAGGCTATCCGGCGGGCGAGATGAAGCACGGTCCGAACGCGCTCATCGATGAAAACCTTCCGGTGGTCGTCCTTGCCACGCACGATCCCACCAGCAAGGAGAGCACGCTGCTCTACGAAAAGACGCTGTCGAACATCCAGGAGGTCAAGGCGCGCGAAGGCAAGGTGGTGGCCGTCGTGACCGAAGGCGATACCGAGGCGCGCAAGGTCGCGGACGAGGTGATCGAAATTCCCGCCGCTCCGGATATGTTCGCGCCGATCCTCGAAATCGTGCCGCTGCAGCTGCTCGCGTATCACATCGCGGTGCGGCGCGGGTGCGATGTGGATCAGCCGCGCAATCTCGCCAAGAGCGTCACGGTCGAGTGAGGCAGGCGCAGGGCGATCTCAGGATTTCGACCCGAGGCAAAGGCTTTTACGACATCACGCGCGATGTCCGAAAATGGCTCGCCGCGCAGGGGATCGAGAGCGGTCTGCTGACCGTGTTTATCCGGCACACCTCGGCCTCTTTGACCATCCAGGAGAACGCCGATCCCGATGTCCGCCGCGATCTCGGCGAATTCTTCGAGCGCTTGGTCCCGGAAAACGCGCCGTGGTTCCGGCACACCACCGAGGGCGCCGACGATATGCCCTCGCACATTCGCTCGGTTCTCACCTCCACGCAGATTTCGATTCCCGTGCGCGCCGGCGGCATGGGATTGGGGACGTGGCAGGCGATCTACGTGTTCGAGCATCGCGCGGAAGAGCAGAGCCGTCACATTCTGCTGCACTTGTTGGGAGGGTGAAATCTGCAGTCTTGTTCGCCGGGATCGCGCCTCCGGATGCTCGTCCGTTTCGCCGGGCATCGCCGCAATGCGGCCAGATTCGCCTCCACGAAGCAGTTCCGCCTGCTTCGCGATATGGTCCATTACGTTGCAGCCGGACCATCATATATCCCGTCCCATGCATTGAGAACTATCCCGGTTGGCTCGTCAGAAGCAGACAACGCTCTATCTACGTTTGGAGAGGCAGCAAGACCCTCGCTCGATCACGGACATTTACACGAACTCATCGCGCGGGGAGGGGGAGGCGGGGCCGCCTCGCGCCCCGTCGGCAACGGGCTCACCAGGGGCGACCACATCCCTACCGATAGCCGGAAGGGCATTCCGCCCTCAGCGTGGAGCCGCATCTCTACATGTGAAAGATGATCACCCGCGGGCTCACCGAAGGGAGGTGGTTCCGAACTCCGCGAAGCGTAGCCAGGTCCGTTTCAAATTCGAGGGCCGGCGAGGCCCGGAGTCGGGCTCTGTCGAACACTTGCGAAAAGAATGGCTCGTTCAATGACTCCGCTCTTGGTTTCATCCACCTGACAATTTCTTGTTGACAAGCCCCCGCAGCCGGCATAATCTGTCGTCGAGAAACAACTTTTCCGAGCTCTGCGCTCACATGGAAATGAGACAATATGAAGATAAACGAGACAAAATCGAGGCGCCTCGCCGCTGCGGGCATCTTAGCCCTCGGAGTGGGATCCTGCCAGCTAATGGCTCAGATAGCGCCGTGCGGCGCACAAACCCGCGCCAGCTCTGTAGTTACCTTGGCTCATATTTAGCATCTTGCCGGGTAGCCGAAAGTCAGGGCGATGCACTCGCTGTCTGCGCGAATGGCCAAATTCTCTACTTGTTCCGATGCGAACCCTTATTCGCACCGACGGCCGAAGCGCATGAAGTGCATCAATACAAGCAGGTGCAAAGCCGAAACGGGAGAGCTTGGCTGATTCTACTTCGATATCAGCCAAGCCGCTCTGAGGTCGCCAAAGCCATAGAGATCCGTTCAGGAGCTTTGGAGAGAGCGGTGCATTTAAATTTCGGTTTTGCGACGGAAGCGCTTTTTGGCGCGAACCCGCGATTTTGGAATCGAAGGAGACTACTGCGATGTCCTATCGGAACGCATGTCTTTTGATGGCAGGCATTCTCCCGGTCGTGCTGCACGGTCAGCCCCAGCCGGGCGGAATTTCGTTTGAGGTGGCGTCAGTCAAACGTGTTGCGAACACCCAGTTTGGAATGGACCAGGAGACGCCCGGAAGGGTCTGGTACCGGTTGTCGCTGCTGAATCTGGTTATGCGGGCTTACCGGATCAGATATTATCAGATCGAAAATATCCAACTTCTTAACCGGTCGGCGCTCTCGCTCTACGAGATTCAGGCAACGCTGCCGCCGGGCGCTAAACAGGGCGATGTTCCGGCGATGCTGCGGTCTCTTCTTGAAGACCGTTTCGGTTTCTCCGCGCATTGGGTGGAAAAACCGATGCAGGTGTATAGACTTGAGACGGACCAATCCGGACTGAAGCTGAAGCGCTTCGGGTTGGGCGAGTCCCCCCCGGACACACCTGTCCGGATTTGGGTTGTGGGACAAGGCCTGATCAAATTCAACGGCGTGGCAACTCCACAGCAACTCGTCGAATTTCTGAGTCCTGGGATGGACCATCCCGTCATCGACAGAACCGGGTCTCAAGGGCTTTTCCACATCTCCCTTAGCGCAAGGTTGCACGGGCACGAGATCGACGTTTCAACGTTCCCGTTGCTGAAGCAAGCTCAGGACAGGCCGGCAGCAGGGGGAGGCGGTCGCGCGGGCGATCCGGGGCGACCCGCAGGGGCCTCCATTACGGAGACGTTCGCGAATGCCTCCGATATCGATGCCGCTTTGAAAAAGCTTGGGTTGCGCCTTGAAAAGGGGAGCGAGAATGTCAAGGTGCTCGTGGTTGATTCCGTCAACGACACGCCTACGGAGAATTAGATTGGACGCGAAGCCTGGATTCCTGAAAAGTCCCGATTTGCCGGTCGAAAAGCGGCCCATGTCGCGCCGGAAATGGCCTGTAGCCTCCGCGGGCGTCTGAAAATGGGACCAGCGGATGAAGCGGAGGGGCTCTGGCGTAGATCAACCGCCAAGGAAATCGGATCGATGGGATGAGGCGAGGCCGACAATCCCTCGGCTCTGATCCGAACGGAAACGCAACGAACCGCTCACACGGGGCGTCATTCCGGAATATGCGGGTCTTAAGAACAGGAATTCTCTTTAGCGTTTTATGCACGGCGCCGGCGTGCGCCCAGATTTTCTCCGTGGGCGTTCTGGGAGGAGCGCCGTTCACGAACGTAGTCAGTTCCGTGAATCAGAACAACGTGAGCGCTGTGCCGACGAGTTCGAATTTTATCGTCGGCCCATCCGTTCAGATCAATCTGCCTGTGAATCTTCGCATCGAGGCGGATGCGCTCTATCGGCCTTACAGCTTCTCGGTCGCAACTACTACTTTCACCTCTCTCACGAACTACAACGTCGCCGCCATGGACTGGGACTTCCCCTTCCTGCTGCAATATCGCATCAAAACCCCGGTCCCGCTGCTGAAGCCGTTCGTCGAAGTGGGCGTAGCGTTCGACCACATTGCGGACATCTCTGCGGCGGCGAAGAACATCAGCTCCGGTCCTGGCACATTGATACGCCAATCGAATGCGGGAGTGGTGCTCGGCGGCGGCGTGGACGTGAAGATTCCGTTCATCCGCATCAGCGGCGAATTACGTTACATGCACCAGGGGTCGGCCGATTTTCAACAGATCTCCAATCTGAATCAGGCGGAAGTTCTGGTCGGCGTCCACTTCTGACACCTTACGCCGCCCGCGTTGCCGGCGACCAAAAACCATTCAGCCATCGGTTGAAACTTAAGGTTTGCGGATGTTCAGCCCGCACTGCGCCGATATCGACGTGGTAGCCAACGCGCTCGAACCAACGGAACATCATGGCCATTTCCTTACCCGCTCTGCTTTCGAACTCATTCCATGGCGTCTGCTGGTAGTGCACTGTGCGGCCGGTTTTCTGCCCGAGAGCGTCCACTATTTCCTGTATCGGGAGTTCGTCCCCCGCGAGTTCGATCGTGCGATTCGTCCAACGGCCGGGGCGCTCGAACGCCATCGCCGCAAAGGCACCGATATCGTCGACGGCAATCATTTGAAGCCGTGCCTGCGGATTGAGCGGGAGCGCCAGCGTGCTGGCTTCGATACTGGCGCGCATGCCGAGCAGATTCTCCATGAAGAAAACCGGGCGCAAAACGGTGTAGCGCAGGCCTGTGTTGCGAAGGTACTCCTCGATTTTGGCCTTGCTGTCGAAGTGCGGGATGCCCGTTTCGCGATCCGCGCTCGCCACCGAGCTGTAAACAAAATGTTGAATGCCGGATTGGTTGGCCGCGTCGGCGAACGCACTGCCCTGCCGCACCTCGGTGTCGAACCCCGGTTTCGAATCCTGTACTGAATAGGCGCCGTTCACACCGTCGAGAGCGCGCTTGACGGAACCGGAGTCGTCCAGGCTGCCCTTGACGACCTCGATTCCCGGGGCGTGGAGCGGTCGCGCCTCGGGTTTGTCGGGGTCGCGTGTGAGCGCACGCACCGGGAATCCGCGCGCTATCAAATGACGCAACACCGCCCCGCCCTGGTGTCCGGTGGCGCCGGTGACAAGTATTGTCTTGCTTTCGTAGCTGGTCATAATCGTCCTTTCTCCGCATGTAAGTTTTCCTGAATTTCCGGGATAAGGCAAGAGCGCGTTCGTACTTCGATCGGGCGATTCGTACGTCCCGCGCCATTTTCGGAAGAGGTCGGCAACCCAATGCCACGTAGTTTTTCCAGCCCTAACCCGGCATAGCCGGAACCAATCAGGGCTCACTTTTCGAAAAGTTGGACCTTGTGCCAAAGTGCGCCCAAAGACCAGTGGATATTACTCCGCGTGCACACCACCGAAAATTTTCTGCCAGGAAACGCGATGATTCCGATGGAGAGGTACTATTGTAGGGCCGGCGCTTCGGCGCTGCCGACCGCCCTTCTGGGCGGCGTGGAGTGACGCAAATCCGAGGGTTTACGATCGCTCTTGGGCCGGGCAGAAGCCCGGCCGCAGGCCCGAAGGCCTGACCCCACAAAAAACTGCGTGGCATCCATAATCCCCTCGTGCGAGAAGATAGTCTCTTGCCGCCCGACGAGTACCACGAAATCCGCGCCGCCGTCCGCGAACTCTGCGCTCATTTCCCGCCCGAATATTTCCGTGAAATCGACGACCGGCGCGCCTATCCGGAAAAATTCGTCCATGCCCTGACACAAGCCGGATGGCTCGCCGCGCTCATCCCCGAACAATACGGCGGCGGCGGACTCACCCTCGCCGAAGCCTCCGTCATCATGGAGGAAATCAACCGCTCCGGCGCGAACTCCGGCGCCTGCCACGGCCAGATGTACAACATGGGCACCCTCCTGCGCCACGGCTCGGAAGAACAGAAACAAAAATATCTGCCCAAAATCGCGACAGGCGAATTGCGCCTGCAATCGATGGCGGTCACCGAACCCACCGCCGGTACGGATACCACGAAAATCCAAACCACCGCGGTCCGCAAAGGCGACCGCTACATCATCAACGGCCAAAAGGTCTGGACCTCGCGCGTGCAGCACTCCGACCTCATGATCCTCCTCGCGCGCACCACGCCGCAGGCCGAGGTGAAGAAGAAATCCGAAGGCATGTCGCTCTTTCTGGTCGATCTGCGCGACGCCATCGGCAAGGGAATCGCCGTCCGCCCGATCCTCAACATGGTGAACCACGAAACCAACGAGCTGTTCTTCGACAACCTCGAAATCCCCGCGGAAAACCGTATCGGCGAGGAAGGCAAAGGTTTCAAATACATCCTTGACGGCCTGAACGCCGAGCGCACGCTGATCGCCGCCGAGTGCATCGGCGACGGCTATTGGTTCATCGACAAAGTGACGAAATACGTCACCAACCGCACTGTCTTCGGCAGACCCATCGGCCAGAATCAGGGCGTGCAGTTTCCCATCGCAAAGGCGTATATCAATATCGAAGCGGCCAATCTGATGCGCTTCAACGCCTGCGCGCTTTTCGACGCACATCAGAGCTGCGGCGCCGAAGCCAACATGGCGCTGCTCCTCGCCGCGGAATCGTCGTGGGAAGCGGCGAACGCCTGTCTGCAGTTTCACGGCGGATTCGGCTTCGCCCGCGATTACGACGTCGAACGCAAATTCCGCGAAACACGTCTCTACCAGGTCGCGCCTATCTCGACCAATCTGATTCTGTCTTACATCGGCGAACACGTGCTGAAGATGCCCAGGTCTTTCTGATGCTGCCGCTCGATGGGATCACCGTTATCGCGCTGGAACATGCCGTGTCAGCGCCCTTCGCAACCCGCCAGCTAGCCGACCTCGGCGCGCGCGTCATCAAAATCGAACGCCCCGGAGTCGGCGATTTCGCCCGCGGATACGACGAGCGCGTGCGAGGTCTCGCGTCCTACTTCGTCTGGTGCAATCGCTCGAAGGAAAGTCTGACGCTCGACTTGAAACATCCTGAAGCGCGCGAAATCCTCGCGCGCCTGATCGACAAGGCCGACGTTCTCGTGCAGAACCTCGCGCCAGGAGCCACCGATCGCCTTGGCCTGAGCTATCATCCGAAGCTGATCGTCTGCGACATCTCCGGCTACGGTGCCGACGGCCCTTATCGCGACAAGAAAGCCTACGACCTGCTCATCCAGAGCGAAGCCGGCTTCGTCTCTGTCACCGGCACGCCGGAGCATCCGTCGAAGGCCGGGTGTTCCATCGCGGACATTTCGGCGGGCATGTATGCCGCGAACGCAATCCTCGCCGCGCTGATCACGCGAAGCAAAACCGGCAAGGGCTGCCGCATCGATCTCTCCATGCTGGAATGCATGGTCGAATGGATGAGCAATCCTCTCTATTACGCGTTCGACGGCGCGCCGCCTCCGCCCCGCGCGGGCGCGTCTCACGCGACGATCTATCCCTACGGACCATTTCCCGCGGGCGACGGCAAAAGCGTCATGCTGGGCTTGCAGAACGAGCGCGAGTGGGCCGTGTTCTGCGAGCGCGTTCTCGAACGGCCGGAGCTTACGGCCGACCCCGGGTTCTGCACGAATTCAAAAAGATCCGAAGCCAGAGCCGAGCTGCTCGCCATTGTGGCCGACGTTTTCTCAACCCTGACCTCTGCGCAGGTAATTGACCGGCTCGACCGCGCCCGCATCGCCAACTCGTGCGTGAACGACATGCACGATGTCTGGGCGCATCCGCAGTTGCAGGCACGTAATCGTTGGACCGAAATCGATACCTCCGCCGGCCCGATCCCCGCGCTTCTGCCGCCCGGAATGACCGGTGCGCGCATGGACCCGGTCCCCGCGCTCGGCGAGCACACGGATGCGATTCTGCGCGAACTCGGGCTTACCGGCGAGGCCATCGACCGGCTCCGAAACGAGGACGCTATATGACGGAAATTCTCGCCGCATTCGCCGCAAACCTGCGTTTCGAAGATATTCCGCAGCCTGTGATCCAGCGCGCGGAAGAGCTGTTTCTGGATTGGTTCGGCTCGGCGCTGGCCGGCAAAAACGCTCGCCCCGTCGAAGCCATGGAATGCTTCACGCAGAGCATGGGACCATCCGCTGGCCCGTCCGAAATCCTCACTTCGCGCCGCGGCGCCACCCCGTATTTCGCAGCGCTCGTCAACGCCGCCGCCTCGCATTTCGCCGAACAGGACGATGTCCACAACGGTTCGGTCTTTCATCCCGGCACCGTTGTATTTCCGCCGGTGCTGGCGGTCGCGCAGGCCCTCGGAAGATCGGGGCGGGATCTCCTGACCGCGGCCGTCGCCGGCTATGAAACGGGTATCCGCGTCGGCGAATTTCTTGGGCGTTCGCATTACAAGGTGTTTCACACGACCGGAACCGCCGGCACACTCGCCGCCGCCGCTGCCACAGGCAATCTGCTGCGTCTCGATCCCGCGCAGATGCTCAATGCGTTCGGCTCCGCCGGCACGCAAGCCGCCGGCCTTTGGGAATTTCTGCGCGACGCCGCCGACTCCAAGCAACTGCACACGGCGAAAGCCGCGGCGGATGGCCTGTTCTCGGCGTACCTTGCGAAATCCGGATTCACCGGAGCGAAGCACATCCTCGAAGGCCCGCAGGGCATGGCCACCGGCATGTCCACCGACGCCGATCCCGCCAAGTTGACCGACCGCCTCGGCGAGCGCTGGGCGCTTCTCGAAACATCGTTCAAATACCACGCCTGCTGTCGCCACACGCATCCCGCCGCAGACGCTCTGCTGCAGGTGATCGCTGCTCACAACCTGGTGCCGGAGTCAATCGCCCACGTCACTGCCCACGTGCATCAGGGCGCCATCGATGTTCTCGGACCTGTCGATATCCCACAAACGGTCCATCAGGCGAAATTCTCCATGGGCGCAGTGTTGGGACTCATCGCGGCTTTCCATCGCGCCGGCCTCAAAGAGTTCGAGGAGCACTACCGAGATCCGCGCGTGGATGCCTTTCGCGAAAAGGTCGCCATGGCTCTCGATCCCGAAGTCGATCGCGCCTATCCGGTCCGATGGATCGGCAAGGTTACGGTCGAAACTATCGATGGGCGCATCTTCCAAGGCCGTGTGGACGAACCGCGCGGCGATCCCGGCAACACGCTCACCCGCGCCGAACTGGAAGAAAAGGCCCTGCGCCTGGCCGACTTCACCGGGGCCGCTACGCCAGAAGAAATGCATTCGGTATTCGCGAAAATTCGCGAACTGACCCGCGCCGAAAAAATCGGAATCTTCCTTCCATGACCGCGCCGCGCTCCTATCTCTTCGTTCCCGGCAATCGTCCCGAGCGTTTCGCCAAAGCCTGCGCCTCCGGAGCCGATGCTGTGATCGTCGATCTCGAAGATGCCGTTCCGCCCGCCGAACGCCCCGCCGCACGTGCCGCCGTCGCCTCATGGCTCTCGCCCGAACATCCGGTTCTGGTTCG
The DNA here is from genome assembly GCA_030036985.1 of Bryobacteraceae bacterium. GTDB lineage: Bacteria > Acidobacteriota > Terriglobia > Bryobacterales > Bryobacteraceae > BOG-234. The sequence goes on along the minus strand of JASHSD010000901.1, from coordinate 5,232 downwards.
GATCAGCGACGACATCGGCCTCTGCTCCCACCCCGGAGTCGCCGGAGTAGTCTTACCCAAAGCCGAACGCGTCGAAGACATCATGGCAATCGGCCACACCAACATCCTCCCAATCATCGAAACCGCACGCGGATTCTGGAACCTCACCGCCATTGCGCATGCCCCGAACGTCCGCCGCCTGATGTTCGGCTCCATCGATTTCCAGGTCGATCTCGGCATTCACGGCGAAGGCGAGGAACTCCTCTACTTCCGTTCGCAACTTGTGCTGGTCTCGCGCATCGCCGCACTCGATCCGCCCGTCGACGGCATCACCACCGCATTCAACACGCCGGACCTTGTTCGCGCCGACGCCGTGCGCGCGCGCCGTCTCGGCTTCGGCGGAAAGCTCTGCATTCATCCGAAGCAGATCGCGACGGTGAACAACTGTTTCGGCCCCACCGCCGAGGAATACGCGTGGGCGAAACGCGTCATCGACGCCGTCTCCAAAACCAACGGCGAGGCCATCTCGCTCCATGGCGAAATGATCGACCGGCCCGTCGTCGCCCGTGCCGAAGCGATTCTCCGCTATCTCGATTCGAATTCCTGAAGCATGCGCGCCAGCCGCGCCGTCGCCGCGACCTCGCCGCCGAAACGGATCGAATTATAGACCTGCGTGAACTCCGTCACGCGAGGATTCTCTTCCGCCGGCAGATGCCGCGCAAATTCCGTCGGCGTGAACCATGCCGGCTTCTCGAATCCGCGGCGCGCCAGCACCGCGAGCATCCGTTCGTAGAGGATTCCCGCGTCCGCCTTCGATCCGCCCGCGCGCGCAATTCGGCGCAGCCGCAACTTCGCGCGCCAGGCGGCCAGACGCGACGGACCGAAGAAATATGCCGCGGCCAAAATCGCAATTCCCGCGAGCCACCAAACTCCCCACGCCCGCGCGAGAGCCATGATTTGCGCGGACCACGAAGGTCCCGAAGCCCCGCCTCGCCAACGCAACCCTCGCACCAGCGCATCGAACTGCGCGGCCATCGCGATCTGGTGTCCCAGATCGTACGACACCACCCACTCATGCCACGTATGATCGGCCGCATCCAGATACATGTTGAGCCGCGAGAACAAGGCCGCCGTCCGGCTTAGCGCGCTCCCGGGCGGCGTCGGATCGAACGTGGTCCATCCCGCACCTTCAATCCACGCCTCCACCCACGCATGTGCATCGGACGCCCGCACCACATACAGCCCCGAGACCTCGTTGAAATATCCGGTCTGAAAGCCCGTGGCCACGCGCGACGGAATGCCCAGCGTTCGCAGCATCACGGCCATGGCCGAGGCGAAATACTCGCAATAGCCTTCCCTGCGCACGAAGAGAAAATCCGAGAGCGGATCGCGCATTGGCTTCTCCGGCCCGTCGAGCGAATACTTGAAATCGCGCTGCAGATGGGTTTGTATGCGAAGCGCCCGCTCCATCGGCGAACCGTCCCCGGCCCATCTCCGCGCCAGCTCATAAATCCGAATATTGATGGGCGGGAGATCCAGATCGCGCTTCCGCTCGCTCGGCGGCAAGGGTTCGGCCAGCGGGGGGCCCGCATACGCCGAGACCTCATAGCGCAGGTTTTCGCGAAAAGGTCCGAACACACGGAACGCGCCGCCCGGCATGATCGCCAGATTCCGCGCATCAATGTTGATGTATTCCGGAATACCCGCGATGAACAACGCGCCGGTGCCCGAATTCTGCAGATCCACGCGATAGATCATGCGCCGCCCATCGCGCCGCGAACGCTGGAATTCGTCGGCAACCTCGGCTAGTCCGTTCACCGTTGCAATGGGACGTCCCATGGGACGCCCGAGCGGCAGCGGCTCCGTCCATTTCGTGCCGTCGAACCGGCTCAATGCCGCGCCGCGCCATTTCGCGTCCGCCGGAAATGACCGCGAATACGGCAGAATATGCATCACAGGACGATCGTCCCGGCTGATCCTGCCGAACCCGCCTAAGTCAACCACGTTCGAGAAGCCCGTCAGACGCGGCCCGGGGAACAACATCGAAGCCATGCGCGCGGTGCGCGGCGCTACGAAAAAGATCGCCGCCGTGATCACCAGAATGCCGCAGGTGGATGCCACGGCCACAGTCGCGAGGGGCCACGCGATCCGCCCGCGCGCGGGAGCGATCATCTGACTGTTGCGCTCGATGCCGCGCCGGATCTCCGCGCTGGTGAACGCCGCGATCGCGAAGACCACATAAAGCGCGAGACATGCAAAGAAACCCGCCTGCGTCGAGAGCATCGCCGCGGCGATCAGTTCGATAAACGAAATCACCCCGATGTAGGCGTAGTCGCGGTTCGAACGCCCAGTAAGGATCTTCAGGATCGCCAGAAAGCAAACGCCATGAACGGTGGTCAGCAGGAAATTGTGCGAAAGGAAATACAGATCGATGGGGAAGAACGCAACATAAGCCAGCGCCACGGTCGAGACGGCGCGCGTCGGAATTTCGAACTGCACCAACCCCGCGACCACAGCTGCGCGCACCAGCAGTCCGGCGAGAGTCAGGAACAGCGTGAAATGGTCGAGGTACCCCGTGCCCGCCAGCGCCAAGTACCCGCTGGCGATGAGGCCGAGCAGCGAAAACTGAAAGAAGCGCTCGACAGACACTGCTTCCAGTGTAGCCGTGTCTGCCCGGGTAGGGCAGGTAACCCAATACTACGTAGATTTCCAGCTTATTGTGGGGTTGGCGCTTCAGCGCTGCCAGGCCGCCCTTCCGGGTGGGCTGGTGTCACGCAAATCCGAGGGTTATGATCGCTCTCGGGCCGGGCAGAAGCCCGGCCGCAGGCCCGAAGGCCTGACCCCACAAAAAGTTTCGGGAGATTCTGTTTAGACACGGTTACACTCGACCTATGCAGAAGCCCCCATTCGATCCCGGCCTGACCCAAAAATACGACGGACCCCTCCGCCGCATCATCAATCCCGACGGCACCTTCAATGTGGCGCGGCGGGGCTCCAACTGGCGCGACGTCCATCCCTACCTGCATCTGGTGAGCATTCCCTGGACGGCCTTCTTCGGATGGATACTGCTGACTTACGTGCTGGTGAATTTCATGTTCGCGGGCCTCTATTACGCGCTGGGGCCGAACGCACTGGAAGGCTCGGAGGCGGCCGGCTACGGCCATTTCCTGCAGTGTCTCTTTTTCAGTTCGCAGACGCTGACGACCGTGGGTTTCGGTGTGGTGGCGCCGCACAACGTCGGCGCCAACACCCTCGCAGCCTTCGAGGCGCTCTCCGGAATCATGGGCATCGCCGTCGCCACCGGCCTCCTCTTCGGACGCGTTTCGAAGCCCTCGGCGCGCATCGGATTCAGCGAAAACGCGCTGATCTCGCGCTATCAGGACGGCTGGAGTTTTCAGTTTCGCCTCGTCAACCGCCGCGCCAACACGCTGATCGAACCCGCGGCGACTCTGATGCTGATGACCGTCGATCGCTCCGACGGCGGATTTCGGCGCGAATTCAAGATCCTCAAACTCGAGCGCGAAAGAATCATGATGTTCCCGCTGATGTGGACCATCGTACATCCCATCGACGACGAGAGTCCGTTGCGCGGCAAAACGGCGGCCGACCTCGAAGCGCTTCAGGCCGAGTTCCTTGTGCTGATCAAGGCGTGGGACGAAACCTTCGGCCAGACGGTGCACCAGCGCTTCTCATACAGCTACAGTGAACTGGTGTGGGGCGGCCGCTTCACGCCCGGTTTCGGCGTCGATGAGCACGGCAAGCTGCAGTTGAACGTGAACAAGGTCGGCAACCACGTCACAGACAACCCTCCACCACCGCCGTCAATTCGGCCGGCGTGAGCGGGACCGGATTCGCCTTCATGCTGCTCGCGCGTCCGGCCTTCTCGACCAGCGCCGGAAGATCGCGATCGCCGATTCCGTAAGTCCCCAGCCGGGGAATCGCCATCTGCTTCGCAAGGCTCTCGACCCATTCGACCCCGTCTTCCGCGGTAGCGTCGGACACTCCCGTCAGCAGCCGCGCGATCGCGCCATACCGATCCAGCGCGGGATTCCGCGGCTCGCGTTGCCGCAGCGCGCGAATGTTGGCGCGCATGCCCGCCGGCAGGATCGCCGCGCAGACCGCGCCGTGCGGCGCAGCGAACATCCCTCCGATCGGCGCGGCGAAACCATGCACCACGCCGAGTCCCGCGTTGGCCAGCGAAAGACCGCCGAGCAGACTGGCCCAGCACATATTTGTCCTCGCCTCCGCGTCGTCCCCGTCGGCGTACGCTCTCGAAAGACCGGGCGCGGCTCGACGGATGCCGTCGAGACAGAAGTTGTCCGTCATGGGATTCGCCCGCGTCGAAACATACGGCTCGAGCAGTTGCGTCAACGCGTCGAGTCCCGTGCTCGCGGTCACGTCAGGCGGCAGAGTCCGGGTGAGTTCGGGATCGACGATCGCAACCCTCGGCAGCATCAGCGGACTCCGCAGGCTCACTTTCACGCCATGCTCGGGCGAGCCCAGCACCGCGTTGCGCGTGACTTCGGAACCCGTCCCGGCCGTGGTGGGGACTGCGATAAACGGATACGGCGGCGAATCGAGCGGACGGCCTTTGCCGATCACTTCGAGGTATTCGAGCAGGTCGCCCGGATTCGCGGCAGCCGCCGCAATGGCCTTGCCCGCATCGATGGCGCTGCCTCCGCCGATCGCGATCGCCATGTCGCAGTTCGAATCGCGAAACGCCTGCGCGCCTTCGCGGATCAGATCGATGGTGGGTTCGCCGGCAACCGTGAACTTCGCCCCCGCGGTCGCCGCGCCGCGTTTGCCCGTGACGATCAGCGGCCTCTTACCCAATCCCGCCGCAATCCCTTCCAGCTGCGAGAACGTTCCCGCGCCGAACACAATGCGCCCCGCGGTCGCAAACTCAAATGGCCGCATATTTGACGCTGCTGCGCGGCTCCGCCATCATGTCGGCCACGGCGTCGCGCCACGCGGCGTAATGCGCCGTCTCCCTGTGGCGCGCCTGCGCTTCGGGTTCGCGATAGATCTCGATCAGCAGGAAGCGGGTCGGGTCGTCTGTCTGCTGGAAAACATCGAACGCCGCGATACCGGGCTCCAGCACGCTGTTGCGCGCGTTCTCCTTTGAAGCCGCTTTGAAGGCGTCCACGGACTCCGGCTTCACACGAATATGAACGTGATTGATCATCATACAAATCGATTCTCCGACAAAACGCGGATGCGAAGCTCATAAATTGGACGCCTACGCCGCCTTTC
>JASHSD010000900.1 GCA_030036985.1 Bryobacteraceae bacterium | reverse complement strand
GGGCATCGCGCTCCCGGACGGGTGCACGACATCTCCGGCGATCCAGAGCACGAAAACGAGCGCGCCGGCCGCCGGGGCTTCCCATCCGAAACGCCAATCCAGCTTCCGATAGCTCTGCCTGCAGAACCAAAGCGCGCCGGCCGCCGCGGCGAACCGCAATGGATAAAACCATTCGAAATCGCCGCGTAACGCATTCGAAACCATTCCCGCGGCCATAATCGCGACAAACGGAAGAACCCACGGGGTGACAGGGTTCTCGACCGTCACAGCGCGGCTGGGCTCGCGTTCGCGCGTGGTGAACCAGGGAACCTCGCGCGCCGCAATCGAAAAACCAAGAGCCACGAAGTTGAATGCGATCCATCCCGCCTGGGAGTGGAATCCGCCGGCGGCGATTCGTTCGGCTCCGGCGTTGCCGATCAGAATAAGCGCGGCAATGCGCGCCGCATTCAGCAGGAAAAGCACGCATACGCCCGCCGGTATCAGAAGCAGAGACTGCGGCCAGCGGCATACCTTCCGAAAGACGGTGAGCCAGACGATCCCGAACGCGGCCATGAGCCCGGCGCCCTCGAAACCGGAGCATTCGGGCAGAATCTCGACCTGGAAGCGGGGCGTCCCGAGGATCATCTTCGACGCATCGGCCACCACGCCCGGCGCGAACGGTCTGAGCATCATTTTCGCCAGGTCGAAGGTGAGATTCGACAGCGGAGTCCAGAGGACTCGGGCTTCATCGCCCACCAGACACGCGAACAGGATCGCGAGCCCCGCATACAGCCACAGGAAATGGTCCCCGCGAAACAAACGGCGCCAGGCGAAGACAGGAATCGCAGTCCCGCCGGCCAAAACGATGGCGAAAATACCGGCAAGGAACCACACGCCAACCACGCCGTTGGAACGCGCGCCGCCAAAACCGTTGCCGTAGATCAGCCTCGAGAGAAAAACGAAGGCCGCCATGGCGGCGAAGTGTCCCGCCGCCGTGCCCCATCGGATCGGGGCCTGCTCAACTTCGCTCGAAAGAAGCGTCAGCGCGTCTTTCCGGCGCAGCCAGGTAAAGGTGGCGAACAGAGCGGCGAAAGCCACCAGCGCGCGAACAATCCACGCGCCCCAATCATGTACGAATCGCGCCAGTCCGCCCGCGCCCGCCAGTGCGGCGCCATCCACCCAGATGGAAATCAGGATCAGTTCGAGAGAAAAAAGCGACGCCAAGGCAATCAGGCGCGGCAGGAGACCCGCCCTCATTCAACTCGATTCCAAGCCGCGACCGTATTCCGAGCCGCGAACATGTTCTGAGCCGCGACCGTAAGGGAGCGGTCGCCGGGAGTCACGACAACCCGGAAACGAAAACAACCGCCAACGAGCCATAACCGTCCGCGCCGAAGGCCATCGGGAATTGTCAATTTAACATAGTAAGGGTGCCCGGCCGCTTCTTTACGGGGGCGGCGGCAAAAAGTTCGCTGCGAACTTTTCCGGGCTCGCCACGTATAAATCAGTGACACCAAACGCATGGCCGCAAAAAAACGCAAACGTTTCCTCTGGGTCGGCTTGACGCTGGTGGTTTTCGCGGGCGCCGCCGTGCTCTCGCTCAAGGCGATCGGCAGCAAGCCCACCAAGATCGATCCAGAGAAAATTGCCAAAGTCGAACGAATCGATCTTGCCCGGTCGGTGGTCGCGACCGGTAAGGTACAACCCGTCACCCAGGTCGAAATCAAGTCGAAAGCGAGCGGGATCATCCAGAGACTTCCCGTGAACGTCGGCGATTTTGTGCACAAAGGCGAGGTGATCTGCGAGTTGGATCAGAACGATCTGCTGCCGGCGCTGCACCAGCAGGAGGCCGCGCTGCACGTCGCGCAAGCGGCGCTGAAGAGCGCCCAAGCCGATTACGAACGCTACAAAGTGGATGCCACGGGTCCGGACGTTCCCTTCCTCAAGAAGGACGCCGAACGCAGCGACAAAATGCTCAAAGATGGCCTGATCGCGCAGAACTCCCGCGACGACGCCGAAAAAGATTACCAGATGGCGCTGCAGAAACAACAATCCGCGCTGGCGAACCTCGGCAGCGCGGCGGCCGCGATCGCCAAGGCGCAGGCATCGCTCGAACAGCAGCAGGCCGCGCTCACGGCGGCCGAGGAGAACCTTCGCAACGCGACCATCGTTTCACCGATCGACGGAGTCGTGCTTTCGCGCGACAGCGAGGTGGGCGACGCCGTCAGTTCGATTCTGCTGGTCGGTTCGAGCGCCACGTCGATCATGACCATCGGCGATCTGAACGAGGTCTACATCAAAGGCAAGGTCGACGAAAGCGATATCGGCAAGGTTTACCTCGGCCAGCCTGCGCGCATCACCGTGGAAGCTTTCAAAGATCGGAAGTTCCCCGGCCACGTCACCAAGATTTCGCCCATGGGCACGGAGAAAGACAACGTCACGACATTTGAAGTGCGCGTCTCCATCTCCAACGCCAGTCACCTCCTGAAGGCGGACATGACGGCCAACGCCGAGATCATTCTCGACGAGCACAAAGGCGTGCTCGCGATTCCGGAAGGCGCCGTGACCTATAACAAGGACAAATCGACGGCCGTCGAAATCCCCGACCCGACGAACGAAAAAGGCTTCCGCAAAGTGGCCGTCGTCACCGGCATCAGCAACGGCGCCAGAACCGAAGTGGTCAAGGGCCTGAGCGAAGGACAGCAGGTCGTACTGCAGTAGCGATGACGTACTTGTCCGAGTTACTGGGGCAGGTGCTGGGAAGTCTTCTCCGCAACAAGCTGCGCAGTTTTCTCACCATGGCGGGAATTGCCTGGGGCATCGCCTCCATCGTCCTGATTGTCGCCATGGGCGACGGATTCAAAGCCGGCCAGGAAAACAACATGAAGGAACTCGGCGATAACATCGTCATCCTGTTCGGCGGGCGCACGGAACTGCAGGCGGGCGGACAGCGCGCGGGCCGCAATATCAGGCTGACTTACACCGATGTCGAGAACATTCGCCGCGAAGCTTATCTGGTGAAGTCCGTCGCGGCCGAACTCCAGGGGAACGTCCACGCCACCACGGCTTACAACAGCGGGCTGTTCGACGTCAGCGGGGTCGAGTGGTTCTTTCCGCAGTTGCGCACCATACCGATCGGCGATGGAAGGTTCTTCAGCAAGCTGGATCAGGACAACGGCGAACGCGTCTGCGTGATCGGCGTCGATGTGAAGAAGCAGCTTTTCGGCAATCGCAACAACGTGGTCGGGCAGACGATCTCGATCAATTCCCTGCCCTATCTGGTGGTGGGCCTGATGGCGGACAAGCAGCAGAACAGCAGCTATTCGGGGCTCGACGAGAAGAAAATCTGGCTGCCGTACACGTCGATGAAGCGGGACGCGCCGCCAGTCAAGAATTACGATGAGGGCGATCTGAGCGAGATCCTGTATCAGCCGCGGTCGCTCGCGCAGTATGAAGCGGCGCGCTGGCAGGTGTTGCACATTCTCGCGCGCGTGCACGATTTCGATCCCGCCGACAAGAGCGCGATCGGCGTCTGGGACACGGTCGAGAACCAGAAAATGACCGACGGGATTTTCACTTCGATGACGATTTTCCTCGCCTTCATCGGCGTGGTGACGCTCACGCTGGGCGGGATCGGCGTGATGAACATCATGCTGGTGACGGTCTCCGAGCGAACGCGCGAGATCGGATTGCGCAAGGCGCTCGGGGCCACGCGTTCGCGCATCATGATCGATTTTCTGGCGGAGGGCTGCGTGCTTGCCTTCGTCAGCGGGACTACCGGCTGGGCGGTTGCCTTCGGTCTTTCCAGCGCGCTCAAGCTGGTCAAAATGCCGGACATGTTTCCCGGGCTGCCGGTCAGTATGACGACCAGCGGCATGGCGTTCGCCGCGCTCTCGATCATAGCGATCGCTTCGGCATTACTGCCGGCATGGCGCGCGGCGACGCTCACCCCAGTGGAGGCGCTGCGCTATGACCGGTAGTTTTGCGCCATTTCCTGGTGGGGCCGGCGCTTCGGCGCTGCAGCCGCCCTTCCGGGCGGCCTTGAGTTTCTACATTGTCCTGGCCGGCAGAATGGTGGCACAAGTTTTAGCCCGTGCTTGCCGCCGGCGGCCTGGAGTCACCCGGATCCGATGGTTAGATAGTGGTTTCGATCGGTCTCGGGCCTGGCGGAAACCCGGCCGCAGGCCCGAAAGCCTGACCCCACCAAAAAACTACATGGCATTGGATTGGCAATCCGCCTGGCCTGGACCAGGCGCAACCTGTGGGACGCCCTTGACATGACCATCAGAGGCATTCTCGGCGAGGCCGCCGCCGCGCTTCGGTTCAATCGCCAGCGCAGTCTGCTCACCATGACCAGCCTCGCCTGGGGCGTGGCCTGCTTCGTGATCCTCTATTCCTACGGCGAAGGCTTCGGAGCCGCGCTGAAAACCTCCTTCCAGGCCGTGGGGCAGGACCTCGTCCTCATGTTCGGCGGCCAGACATCCACCCAAGCCGGCGGCGAGCGCTCCGGCCGCGCCATCAAGCTCGAACTCACCGACTCCGCGCTCATTCGCGACAACGTTCCCCTCGTCGCCGCGGTCTCGGCGGAGATCATGCTGCGCGAAGCCACCGTGGTTCACGGATATCGGCAGGAGAATATGTCGGTGCGCGCCGTCGAAGTGCCCTACGGCGAGATCCGCAATATGACCATGAGTTCCGGACGCTGGATCTCGGACGAGGATTACCAGAACAAAGAACGGGTCGCGATTCTCGGCGCGAACGCGGCGCAAAAGCTGTTCGGCGAAGCGCCGCCCGGCGGCGAAATCATTTCCATCAACGGCCTGCAGTTTCAGATCGTCGGCGTCCTGAAGACGAAGACGCAGATCTCGAACTACAACACGCCCGACAACGAATGCGTCTTCATTCCGCTCTCGACTGCGGCGCTGCTGCACGACATCAAATATCCCGACGATATCGTTTGGATGCCCGCCAATCCGCTGTTTCGGCAACAGGCGCTCAAAGACGTGCGCGGCGTACTCGGGCGCGTGCATAACTTTTCGCCGACCGACGAGCGCGCCATCCAGGTGATCGTATTCAACGAATTCATGAAGATCATCGACGTGATGTCGACCGCGCTGCAGGTGCTGCTGGGACTGATCGGCGCATTGACGCTGGCGATCGGTGGCATCGGTCTGGCCAATATCATGCTGGTTTCGGTGACACAGCGGACGCGCGAAATCGGCGTGCTGAAATCGATCGGCGCCACGCGCGGAACCATCCTGTTCCAGTTTCTTGCAGAAGCCATGGCCATCGTCAGCGTGGGCGGTTTGATCGGAGTGCTGATCGGCTGGGGCGTGACGGCGGGCGTTCAGACGCTGCCGCTGCTCGGCCCGCTGTTCAAGGACACCACCGGGACCGGCGACATTCACCTGCACATCTCCCGCTTCGCCGTGATCGCGTCGACCAGCGTGCTGGAGGCAATCGGGCTGATCGCCGGGCTGCTGCCGGCCCTGAAGGCGTCGCGTCTGGACCCGATTGAAGCCCTGCGCTACGAGTAAGTATTTCGAACACGCGACTTTAGTCGCGTTACGCGACCAAAGTCGCGTGTCCCGGCGCTACGTCGGTATCACCCCAAACATCGTCACGCGCTGCGTATGAATCGGGTCGTTCTCGACCTTGATCTCGTTATTGAAAACCATCGTCGGCCAGTCCCTCGCCCCGAATTTCGGCCAGCGCGGGATTTTCGAATTATTCGGATCGCCGCTGCGCGCGAACGCGATCCATGTGGGGCTGACGCGATCCGCCAGCGCCATCGCGTCGACCCCGCCGCCCGTAATCGACGCCGAGATTTTCACGTTATCGAAGGCAAAAGGAATCTCGATGGTGTGCGGCGAATGCAGCCGTCCGCCCTGCACCGGCGTTTCCCAACGGAAGTAATAGAGGTAAACGGGGCCGTGCTTCAGCGCCGCGCGGCGTTCGGCGATCTTCATCACCGGCGCCCCATAGCGGTAATCGCTGGCAGCCAGGAAGTAGATGTCCGAAGGCGTCGCTCCCGGATTGAGCTTGCGATAAATCTCGATCACGCCGGCGGCCTTCGCGCCTATCATTGCCGTCAGGCGCGCGCGCATGCCTTCTTCGGTCAGCGAAAACGTGTCAGCGGGAGACAGCAGCGTCATCTCGGTGCGCGTATGGCCGAGCATCAGCGGCACATCGGGCGACACCGCGGACGCAGTCGGCGAGAATGGATGCCCCGGAATCGCGACGCCATCGACCACGGGCGAAAATCCCTCCGTCATCTGGTCGGCCGAACCCATGTCCTTCACGACGTCGAGATAGGCGGCCATGATGCGCTCGACCGGAAGCTTCTGCAGTTCGCCCGGCTCGTTGCGGCCGATGCCGAGCTTCGCGAACAGACGGTTCGCGTTGCGCTCCGCCGCGCTCTTTTCGACCAGGCGAATAGTCGGGCCGCTCTCGATGATCGCCCGATGGAACAGGCCTTTGGCCGAGGGCATCGAGAGCAGCGTCCCCACCTTTCGCCCGCCGCCCGACTGGCCGAAGATGGTCACATTGCCGGGATCGCCGCCGAATTGTTCGATGTTGTCGCGCACCCACCGCAGCGCATGCACGAGATCGAGCATCCCCGCCTCGCCCGATACGCCGCTGAGTCCCGGCAGATATGTGAAGCCCAGAACATTGAGCCGATGATTCACGGTCACGACCACCACATCGCCGCGACGCGCGAGATTGGTTCCGTCGTTTCCCGGCGACGACCCAGACCCCGATGAGAAACCGCCGCCGTGACACCAGAACATCACCGGTCGCTTGCTGCCGTCCTTCAGCGCCGGCGTCCACACGTTGAGGACGAGGCAATCCTCGCTTTGTCCCTTCATCGCGGCGGTCTGCGGCGCGCTCGGACCATATTCGAGCGCATCGCGGACGCCGGTCCATGCAACGGGATTCATCGGCGGCATGAACCGGTTCCGGCCGGCCACCGACGCGGCGTATGGCACGCCTTTGAAGATTTTGATGCCCTGGACCTCGACGCCGCGGACCTTGCCCCAGGCCGTTTCGGCTGTTACGGAAGCGGCCTCCGCGCCTTTCAGAACGGCGGCGGAAGCGGTGAAGAGAAAAGAGCGCCGGGTGAAGGTGGTCGCAATCATGCGGACATGCTATCACCGATCGGCGCCCGTGGCGCACGCACTCGTGTGTGCCGCGTCCCGACTCTTCGGGACGCCTGCTTCGGCATACGCGGGCCGCGGCGTACCGTCACCATGATCGGAAACCGCGTTCCCGTGTAGGGCAGGATGGTATCCTGCGGCGGATTGGTAATCCGCCTGGCCTGGGTTTCCGGAGAGCCTGTCGCCCGACTCTTTGTCCGTTTAGAACGGGTAGTGCGCCTCGCCCTGCTGAATGGTGACCCACTTCAGCTGCGTCAGTTCGTCCATCGACCATTGGCCGCCCTCGCGCCCCATGCCGGAATCCTTGACTCCGCCGAACGGCGCATGCGGCTCGTCGTGAATGGTGCAGCCGTTAATGTGCACCGAACCCGACTCCAACTCGAGCGCGCAACGCATGGCCAGTTGCAGATCGTTGGTGATGACCGCGGAAGTGAGACCGTAGCGCGTATTGTTCGCCAGCTGAATTGCGTCGTCGGCATTCTTCGCCTTCACCACGCTGGCCACGGGACCGAACAGTTCTTCCTGAAACACCGACATCGAAGGCGTCACGTCGGCCAGCACAGTCGGCTGGAAGTAATTCCCTTCGTACGTCCCGCCGCAGAGAACGCGCGCGCCCTGCGCCTTCGACGCGTCGATCCGCTCGGCGATGAACGGACACTGCGAAGCGCGAATCAGCGGCCCGATCACCGTATGCGGATCGCGCGGATCGCCGACCTTGAGCGATTTCGTCTTGGCCACGAACAGATCGAGGAACTCGTCGTAGACCGGCTCCTCGACAATGATGCGCGAGCCGGCCATGCAGATCTGGCCCTGATGAATGAACAGTCCGAAAGCGGCAGTATCCACGGCGTACTTCAGATTCGCGTCCTTCATCACCAGCAGCGGACTCTTGCCGCCCATCTCCAGATCGAACTTCTTGCCCCGTCGCGCGCATTCGACGCCGATCTGGCGTCCCACAGCGGTAGAGCCGGTAAACAGCACCACCTTCACTCGCGGGTCGGCGCAGAGAACCGCGCCCAGCGTGGGGCCGTCGCCGGGGACCACGTTGAGCACGCCCGGCGGCAGACCGGCTTTATCGAAAATCTCCGCGATCTTCAGCCCGACCAGCGAAGTCTCCTCCGACGGTTTCAGCACGAACGTATTGCCGGCCGCGAGCGCGAACGCAACCTTCTTCGTCGCCAGAATCAACGGGAAATTGAAGGGAGCGATGCCGCCGACCACGCCCAGCGGACGGCGAATCGCCATCGAGATGCGGCCCGGCGTGTCGCAGGGAATCGTGTTGCCCATGATGCGGCGGCATTCGCCGGCCGCGGAGCGAAGCACGCCTACTACATAAGAGACTTCGAACTGCGATTTCCCGAACGTCGCGCCGCCTTCCTCGATCAGCAGATCGACTACCTCGCTGCGCATCGAATCCAGAACGTCCGCCGCGCGAATCAGAATCAGCTCGCGCTCGGAGGGCAGCGTGTTGCCCCAGACGTCCTTGACCGCGTAAGCGGCGTCGATGGCCCGCGTCATATGCTCGGGGCGAGCCATGAAGACTTTGGAAAAGGCCTTGCCGCTGGCGGGGTTGACCACCGGCGTCATGGCCGCCGGGTCAACGTCGATCATCTGACCGTTAATGTAAGGCGTCGTCATGTTTTTGTCGATCCGGTTGTAGGCTATCACAACGCGGAAATCGGATTGCGCGAGTCATAATGAAAGGAGAAGCGGACGCGAATGACCATCCAAATCACCAGCCCCGAAGTCGAAGCCCTCATCAATCAGCGTCTTCAGAGCGGCGAGTTCAAGGATGCTGAGGATGTCATCCTGCAGGCGCTTCAGTCTGCGTCCGCGCATGCCCAGGAACGAGCCTTCGACAAAAGGCGCGCGCAGGAGGCGGCCAGGCGCATTCGCGAGCTGCGCAAGGGCGTGACCCTCGGCGGTCTGACGATCCGCCAATTGATTGATGAAGGCCGGCGTTGAGCCGATTCGTTCTCGACAACACTGTAACGATGGCGTGGTGTTTCACCGAAGAGGCTACCGCCCTGACGGAAACGCTGCTGGGCCGTCTCTCGAACCTGATCGACAGCGCGATTGTTCCGGCGTTATGGCTGTATGAGGCAGCCAACGTCGTGGAGTTGGCCCGGCGCAAGAGCCGAATCACGGACGAGAAGGCTGCGGCCTTTCTGGAGAGCCTGGGCGATCTGCCGATCGAAGTCGAAAATCCGAACTGGACGCGACTATTCACCGACATTCGGACGCTCGCCGATCGCTATAAGCTCACCGTATATGACGCCGCGTACCTTGAACTGGCGATACGGCATGCACTGCCCATAGCGGCGCTCGATAAATCTCTGATCGGAGCGGCGCGAGCCGCAGGCGTCGACACCGTTCAGGCGTGAAGATGCAACGTACGGGCGAGCCGCGACGCGCCCGCGCTACGATGAGTCCAACGGATCGCTCGTGAGAACATTCGCGGACCAGCCTCTGCATATTTCGAAATTGCCTGCTTTCCGCGCCGAGCATTTTCCGTACTCAGGTCCCTATCCGTGGCTCGATTTACCCGACGCGTCCGAACGCATCGCGGACAAGTTACAAAGCCGCGAGATCACGCGGGAAGAAGCCGCGCAGTGCCGTTATTGGTCGGAAAACGGCTACATTGTCATCGGAAATTTGTTTGAAGGCGGCGTGCTCGACGAAGTCTGGCAGGCCTACGATGAAGCCGTCTCCAAAGGCAAAATCAAACCGCCGAGAGAAGCCGCGGGCGAACACGATCCGTATCCCGGCCGATCGCTCAATCCGCACAAGAAGATCGGTGATTTCTGCCGAATACTGAAACATTCCGGGCTAAGGCGCTGGATTCAGCTCCTGATGGAACGGGAACCGAAGACGCTCCAAACCATCGCCTCGCACAAAGGTTCGCAGCAGGGCGTTCATTCCGACTCGATCCACATGACCACGTATCCGCTCGGTTATCTCACCGCCGCGTGGATCGCGTTTGAAGACATTCATCCGGACTCGGGGCCGCTCGTTTACTATCCGGGAAGCCATCGCCTGCCGTATGTGTTCAGCAAGGATGTCGGCATCGCGGAAATGGCCCTGAAGACCGAAGGCTACGCGCCCTACCACGAAAGATACGAACCGTATATTCGGAAGTTAATCGAAGAGCACGCGATCGACCCGCATTACTTTCATGCCCGGAAAGGCGACGTTCTGATCTGGCATGCCAACCTGCTTCACGGCGGGTCTTTGCGGCGCAACGTTCAGTTGTCGCGGCGCGCGCTGGTGTGTCATTTCTTCGTGAAGGGTTCGTTTGTCTACCACGACCTCGCGGCTTCACGATCCAAACAGCAGTATCTGGGAACGTGTCTGCTGCGCGGGGGCGCCTGACAGGCTGCGCTCCCAAGCCAGCAATTTGTCCTTGATATCGAGCCCGCCGCCGTAGCCGGTCAGCGTTCCGTTGGAGCCGATAACCCGATGGCACGGAACGATGAGCGCGATCGGATTGGCGCCGTTGGCGCCGCCGACGGCGCGGCATGCGGTCGGCCTGCCGATGCGCCGGGCCACCTCCGAGTAGCTGACAGTCTCGCCGAAAGGAATCTTCAGGAGTTCGGCCCAGACGCGTTTCTGAAATTCGGTGCCTTTCGGCGCAAGCTGAAGATCGAATTCGCGCCGCTCGCCCGCGAAGAATTCATCGAGTTGCCGCGCCAGTTCGCGGGAATGGCCGGCGCCTTGGCCTTCACCAAAGGCGAACGCGTTCACGCTTCCGTTCGCATCGATCGCAGCCCATGCCGGGCCGAATGGCGTCTCAAACCGCATCGCTTTCCGTTCCTTTCAAACTTGCCCAAACGTGGTATGTGGCCAGGCTTCGCCAGGGAGCGAAGCGCGCCATTGTTTCGCGAACCTTCGGCTCCGTCGGACGCGTACCGGTCAAGCGGGCCAGCCCTCGCGCCAGTCCCGCATCGCTGGATGGAAGACAATCGGCGAATCCGAAGCCGCGCAGAAACGCGTACTGCACGGTCCACGGGCCGATGCCGCGAACGTTGCCCAAGAGCCGTGCCGCGCGCCGGGTGGAGCAGTCGCGCAGGTTTTCCGTCGGTAACGCCCCGCTCGATACCGCCTGCGCGGCGGCGATCAGATACTCCGCCTTCGCGCCGGAGAATTTCAGCTTTCGCAGCGCGTCGGTCTTCAGCGCAGCCACTGCATCAGCCGAGGGATGGGCGCGGAGGCCGCTTGCGTGCGCCAATCCGAATGCCGATATGAGCTCGCGCCGCAACGCCACCGCCAGTTTGACGCTGATCTGTTGGCCCATGATGGCCCACGCCAGCGCTTCCCACGGATGCGGCGTGAGCGGAATGCGCAGCCCGCGCTGCCGTTGCAGCAGATCGCCGAGCAACGGATCGCCTGCAAACTGCCGCTCGAATGCAGCGGCGTCGGCATCCATCCCGAGCATGCGCACAATGGCCCGATGCGCTTCGAATGGGTTAGCGGCGTCAATCCGGCAATTCGCGGCGCCCTGTTCGAACGCAACGTCGATCAGCGCGGGTTTGCCGGCGATCAGCAGCGCCTTTCTCAGCCCCCGCGGGAGCACCTGTTCGCTGGTTGCCGCCGGATCGCGTCCGTAGAAGTCCAGCACTTCGCGGAAACGATAACGCGCCGGCAGCCGCAGCGTGAACTCGCGCGTATTCCCAAGGCCCGCATAGACGCCAGGCGTCAACCCGGTGCGCGCGACGAATCGCTCATGAAAAGACGAAGCGCTTTCGAATCCCGCCGCGGCCGCGGCCTCCGCGGGTTTCGCGCCGGCTTCCAGCATTCGGCGCGCATGATCCACGCGCACGCGCCGGAGGAACGCCCCCGGCGATTCGTGGGCATGTTCGCGGAAAAGATCGTTGAGCGCAGTGCGGCTGAGGCCCGCCGTGGCCGCCATGGCCGCAATGTCGGCGAAAGCGGCCGGTTCCCGGCGCACACGCGCGACGGTCTGCTCGTAGAGGTTCTCGTGCCATTCCTCGCCGCGATAAAACCAGTCGGGACGGCAGCGGCGGCACGGGCGCAATCCGCTGCGCTGCGCCTCGTCGGGTGTTTTGAAGAACCGGATATTTTCGCGCCGCGGCCTTTTTGCGGGGCACGACGGCAGGCAGTAAATGCCCGTCGAGAGCACTCCGGTGATGAATTTGCCGTCGCTCGCGCGATCGCGCGCCAGAAACTGCCGATATCGCCGGGCGTCCGCTCTCGATTCCATCTCTGATTCGATGGTATCGAGCGCGG
This sequence comes from Bryobacteraceae bacterium, assembly GCA_030036985.1. GTDB lineage: Bacteria > Acidobacteriota > Terriglobia > Bryobacterales > Bryobacteraceae > BOG-234. Next base: position 5,163 of record JASHSD010000900.1, on the reverse strand, counting down.
GCTTTCCTGTCTTCCGAATACGACCGTTCAAACGGCTACTTCTTGAGTTGAAGGTTGATCCTGGCTTCGGGATGCGTGTCGAACGAACTGAGCGTTTTGGGTCCGCTGGTTCTGCCCTCGTATTCGGCTTTCAGCTCATAATCGATATCGGTCGCGAGGCCGTTGAAGACGTAATCGCCGTGCTCCTTGGCGATAAACGAGCGAACGTCGAGGGTCTTGAGGTTCTTGAGCTGAACGATCGCGCCCGGGACCGGCATCCCGTTTTCGTCTGTGACGATACCGCTGACGGATCGCTCCGTCGGCTCCTTGGTTTTCTTGTTCTGGCCGAAAGCGAGCGTCGCCATCGCGACCACCAACAGAACGAGTGCGATGCGTTTGACCATGGCGTTTCTTTCAGATTAACGCGGCCTGTGGCAGGGGTTGTGGCCGGTCCAGGCCAGGCGGATTGCCAATCCAATGCCACGTAGTTTTTTGTGGGGCCAGGCCTTCGGGCCTGCGGCCGGGCTTCTGCCCGGCCCGAGATCGATTAATAACCCTCGAATTTGCGCGACTCCAGGGCCGCCCGGAAGGGCGGCTGGCAGCGCCGAAGCGCCGGCCCCACAATAAGGCTGGAAAATCTACGTGGCATTGGATTGCCAATCCGCCGCAGGAGGCCATCCTGCCCTACACGGCAACGCGGCTTCCGAACGTGGTGACGGGCCGTGGCGGACCGGTCTTCTTGGACAGCCTTAGACCCACCAGGCCGCGGTGGGTTTCTCCTTGACCGCCAGGGTGTCGAGGAAGCGGACTGCTTTCGTCAACCCTTCCTCCGGCGAAAGCAGGCTGTCTTCGTGCTCGATCGAAAGCACGTAGTCGTATCCGTACATGCGCAGGGTCGAAATGAATTCGCTCCACCACTCCGCGCCGTGGCCGTAGCCGACGGTGCGGAAAATCCAGGCGCGATTGCGTTCGTCGGTATATTTTTTCGTATCGAGCACGCCGGAAACCGGCAGATTGGTTTGATAGATCTGCGTGTCCTTCGCATGCACGTGAAAGATCGCATCGCCGAGAACGCGAATCGCCGCAATCGGGTCGATGCCCTGCCAGAACATGTGGCTCGGATCGTAATTGCATCCCACCGTGTTCCCCGCAATGGATCGCAGTCGCAGCAAGGTCTCGGGGCTGTAGACGACAAATCCAGGATGCATCTCGACCGCGATCTTCACGCCATGGTCGGCGGCAAACGCGCCATGCTGTTTCCAATACGGCGCGACTTTCTTCTCCCACTGCCATTGCAGAATATCGAGATACTCGGGCGGCCACGGGCACGTCACCCAGTTAGGAAATTTCGAATCGTCGCCCGCTCCCGGACAACCGGAAAAATCCACCACCACGGGAACCGCGAGCCGTTCCGCGAGCAACACCGTTTTCCGGCTCACCTCGCGATGCGCGTGGCCGATTTCCGGATCGGGATGCAGCGGATTTCCATGGCAGCTCAGCGCGCTGATCGAGATGCCGCTGTCTTCGAGGCGCTTCCTGAAATCATCCAATGCCGCGGCATTGTCGAGCATGGTGAGCTTGCAATGCGGATCGCCGGGATAATTCCCCGTGCCCAGCTCGACGGTCGTCACGCCGAGCGACTTCAGTTTCGCCACCACATCCGCGAGCGGCATCCGCGAGAGCAATGCCGTAAATACGCCGATTCTCATTTCGTTTTGTCCGGAGCGTAGCAGACGGGGTCCAGTTTGCACTCCGCGCATTTTGGTTTGCGCGCGATGCAAAGCGCGCGGCCGTGATGAATGATCTGGTGCGAGAAGAGAATCCAGCGATCGCGCGGAATAATCTTCATCAGGTCCCGCTCGATCTTCACCGGATCGGTGTGCTTCGTGAGGTCGAGGCGCCGCGCGACCCGCTGAACGTGAGTATCGACCACCACTCCGGACGCGACGTTGAAAGCCGTCCCCAGCACCACGTTGGCCGTCTTGCGCGCCGCGCCGGGGACCGTGATCAGCTCTTCGAGCGTCTGCGGAACCTTTCCCCCGAATTCATTCACGACCTTCTTAGCCGCGCCGATAATCGATTTCGCCTTGTTGTTGAAGAAGCCGGTCGAGCGGATATCGTTCGCCACAACCTCCTGGCGCGCGGCGGCGAAATCGTTCGGCGTGGGATATTTTTTGAACAACCCCGGCGTCACCTGGTTCACGCGTTTGTCCGTGCATTGAGCCGAAAGAATCGTCGCCACCAGCAGTTCCCACGCATTGCGATGAATCAGCGCGCACGTCGCGTTCGGATACATCTCGTTCAGCGTCTTGAGAATTGTCTCGACGCGTTCCGCGCGCTGCGCTTTAGTTCGGGGTTTCGTCATTCGTAGCGCAGCACCTCGACCGGCGTGATGCGGGTCGCGTTTCGCGCCGGATAAATCGTCGCCAAAAGGCTGATGGCCAGGGCTACGCCGCTGATCCAGACGCCATCCCAGGGTTTGGGGTCGAAGGGCACATAGCTCAGTGCGTAGACCGATTCGTCGAGCGGCACCAGACGATACGCCTCCGCGAAATAACAGAACGTATAGCCGATCGCGAGTCCTATGGCGATGCCCACGGCGCCGATCATGGCTCCCTGGAGCACGAAGATGCGCCGGATCTGCTTCCGCCGCGCGCCCATCGACATCAACACCGCGACGTCTTTGTACTTGGTCAATACGATCATCGTGAGGGTAATGAAGATATTCAACGCGCCGACCAGAACGATCAGTCCAATTGTAATGGCGGTCACCACGCGCTCCAGTTTGAGCGCGTGAAAAAGCTGTGCGTTCTGCTCTTCCCAGGTGATCGACGTATACTCTTTGCCGGCCACGCGCAGCAGATCGATTGCAGCCTGCGGCGCGCGATTGGGATCATCGAGGCGGACTTCGATGGTGTTCACCACATCGCCGAGAGAACGCAGCTTCTGCACGGAGCCGAGCGATGCGTAGGCCCATTTATCGTCGACGTCGTAGAAATTCGTTTCGAAAATGCCGTTCACGCGAAAGAACTGCGTGTGCGGCTGCGGACCATACGGAGTCAGCCTGCCCTCGGGATCGAGCAGTTTTACGGTGCTGTTCAACAGGAGGCCGGTGTCCAGCGCTAGCTTGGAACCGACCACGATTCCGGGAAGTCCGGCGTCGCTGCGCAGGTCGGCGAGCGTCCCCGCTTTGAGTTTGCGCAGGGTGGAACTGGTGGCGAGTTCATCGCGCGGATCGATTCCCTTGAGCGTGATCTCTTTGATGCCGCGAGGGCCGGTGAGCAAAACGTTGTCGTAAAGGGCCGGCGACACCGCGACCACATGCGGAACCTTGCGGAATTTCTGAATGAGGCTGCGCCAGTCCGCGATGCCCAGCCCCGGATCTTTGTCCAGAATGTTGACGTGCGCCGTGGCCGCCAGCATGTTGCGCTGCAGCGTTTCCTGAAAGCCGCTGTTGACGGCCAGCGCGATAATCAGCGCCATGACGCCCGCGGCCACGCCGATCACCGAGATCACGGTGATGACGGAGATCACTTTTTCCTTGCGCCGCGCGCGCAGGTAGCGGCCCGCGACGAAAAGCTCGAACGCGCCGATCATTTCTCGGACGCGGCTTGAGGTAGGAGATCCAGCCGGCGCAGCCTGTCGGCGATGCCGATTTCCGCCTCGGGACGCAGCAGCGGGAAAAGAATCACGTCGCGGATGGATTGCGAGTTCGTGAGCAGCATGGTGAGCCGGTCGATGCCCAGACCCTCGCCGCCCGTTGGCGGCATGCCGTAAGCCATCGCGCGCAGATAATCCTCGTCCATCTGATGCGCTTCCTGATCGCCGCCTTCCCGCAGCGCGCGCTGGGCGTCGAAACGGCGGCGCTGTTCCAGCGGGTCGTTCAGCTCGGTGTAGGCGTTGCCGATTTCCATCCCCGCAATGATGATCTCAAAACGCTCGACAAGCTCGGGTTCGGCCGGCTTGTTCTTCGCGAGCGGCGAGACTTCCACCGGAAAATCGTAGATCAGCGTCGGCTGAATCAGCTTGCGCTCGGCGTGCGTTTCGAACAGGTGGGCCAGACCGTCTCGCGGTTGCAGCCATTCGGGATCGCGCAGGTTGTCCATCGAAGGGCGGTCGGGACCTTCCCAATATTCGATCACGGCTTCGCGCATGGTGAGGCGGCGGAGCGAACCGAAATCGAGGTCGTTGTCGCCGTAAGGCACGACGGTTCGGCCAGTCGCATCGATGGCGAGTTGCCGCAGCAAGTCCTCGGTGAGATCCATCAGGCCGCGGTAATCCGTGTAGGCCTGATAGAACTCGATCATGGTGAATTCCGGATTGTGGCGCGTCGAGATGCCTTCGTTGCGGAAGTTGCGGTTGATCTCGTAGACGCGTTCGAGTCCGCCCACGATCAGCCGTTTCAGATACAGCTCGGGCGCGATGCGCAGATAGAGATCGATATCGAGCGTGTTGTGATGCGTAACGAACGGACGCGCCGCCGCGCCGCCGTAGATCGGCTGCATCATCGGCGTTTCCACTTCGATGTAGCCGCGCGCATCGAGCTGGCGGCGGAACGAAGCAACGATTTTCGCCCGCGCGCGGAAGATTTCGCGGCTCTCCGGATTCGCGATCAGATCGAGATACCGCTGGCGATAGCGGATTTCGACATCCTCCAGCCCGTGGAATTTCTCGGGCATGGCGAGCAGAGTCTTCGAAAGAAATTCCAGTTCCTCGACGTGCAGACTCAGTTCGCCGGTTCGCGTGCGGAAAAGATAGCCTGCGGCGCCGATAATGTCGCCGATATCGAGCAGGCCGAACAACTGGTAATCGCGCTCGCTGACGGCATCCTTGCGCACATAGCATTGCAGCCGGGCGCCGTTCTGCCGGATGTGCATGAATCCGGCCTTGCCCATGCGGCGAATGGTCTCGATGCGTCCGGCGATGCGGACGCGAATTTCGGGAACCAGTTCCTCCGCGGACTTCTCGGCATGCTCGCGCAGCAGGTCGGGTATGGTATAGCTGAAATCGAAGCGTTTGCCGAAGGGGCAAAAACCCAACGCTTCGATCTCCCGCACGCGCGCGGCGCGCTGCGCAAATAATTCGTCTTCCAGCGACAAAAATAATCTCCTGTAAGGGAATTCGTTATTATAAGTCTTCGCGCCAGTTGCTAGTGACGCTTCGCATCACCCGACAGTCTCTTGA
>JASHSD010000899.1 GCA_030036985.1 Bryobacteraceae bacterium | reverse complement strand
CTCACGGTCTGGTTAAAAAGATCGGGCACACCTACAAGTACTACGTCACCGCTTTCGGCAAAGAGGTCGTCACCACTGCATTGAAACTGCGCGAACTCGTCATCATCCCGCAACTCGCACCCCGCCTCGCTCAGTAACTTCGATTTCCTGCCGGAAATCGTCAGAATCTGAATGTAGAGGTACTGAAGAGGAGCGGGAACCATCCTCCGCGGTGAATCGGGAGCTTGTCCGGAGGGTCTGGGAACGGGCCGGCGGTCGTTGCGAGTACTGTCTGATTCCCCAATTTGCTTTCCCGCTGCCTTTTCAGATCGACCACATTCTCGCCGAGAAGCATGGCGGAAAGAGCGTTGAAGAAAATCTCGCACTCGCCTGCCCGCACTGCAACGGTTCAAAGGCCCGAACATCGCTGGTTTCGACCCGGCGTCATCGGAACTCACCCGGCTGTTTAATCCGCGCACTGACGCATGGGAGGAACACTTTCAATTCGAAGGTCCTCGATTGACAGGCAGGACTCCAATCGGCCGCGCGACGGTAAACGTGCTTGCGATGAACGCCAGTGACCTTTTGTTTATCCGGAAGGAGTTGCTCGCCGAAGACAGTCTGACGTGACAACGCGAGCCTCATGCGTTGTCGGGGCGGCGCTTCTTGCCGACGGCTAGCTCGCCGAACTGTAACGCAACGCCGGCGGCCAGGGATTCTGGCGCGGTCAGCAAATAACTGCCCGCGACCAGTTCCCTCACTTCGCTCCAATCCACGCGCCCCGTATCGAGCCGAAGCGCAACCCACCCTCTCGGCCCGATGTAGGCGGGAAGATAAAAACGGATCGGGTCGGATGCGATCAGCCTGGCGTTGTCGCCGGGCAAAGCCTTCACGCAGACCGAGGTGATGCCGTCGCCATGATGATTCTCAAGGAAATACGCAAAGACCTTTTTCCGCACCAGAAACTTCGCGTGATCGCCCATCCGGACGATTTCCGCCCCGGCAAACGCGAGGCAGATTTTCGCGGTGCGATCGAGCGCTGAAGCCTTCATATTTCGCTGTCCCGGTTAGAATATACACTCGCGCGCGCCGGTGGGCGCGGGGTTCGGCGTCAAAGCGTACACTCGGGCCTCGAAAATCCGCACGGCGGTCCGCGAATCTTACTAGAATCACAGTCAAAGCCTGGTTCACGCAATGCCTGACGAACAGACACAAAAAATACTGGTGGTGGACGACGAGCCGGAGGTGAGGAAACTGGTGGCCGCGATGCTGGCCCGCAACGGTTATCGCGTGCTGAGCGCCGACTCGGGGGAGAACGCGATCCGCCTTTTCAAGAACAATCCCGATACGGACCTGCTGCTGACCGACGTGGTAGCGCCAGGAATGAGCGGCCCCATGATCGCAGACCAGATCGCCGCGCTCAAGCCCGACATCAAAGTGCTGTTCATGTCGGGGTATGACAGCACGCAGGTGGTGCAGCGATACGTGGTGGAGAAGGGCTACTCGCTGCTGGTCAAGCCCTTCACGATGGAGCAACTGGAGCGCAGAGTGCGCTCTGTAATCGAAGGTGGCGAAAAAAAAACGGTGGGAGCGTAACGCCGCCGGAGTGAGTTAAGCTTGTAAGTGCAGGCGCGCCTCGGCTTCGGGCGTGGGCCTGCCTGTCAACCGCTCGTACTCGCATCCATGCGCGGCACCCGAACGTTTTGGATCGTCGGCGCGGCGTTCATCCTCTCCGCGCTGCAGGCGGGCTGTAGTTCAGCGAGCCGGCAGGAGCCTGCCATCGGCACGGCTTGGGCCGGACCCGCAATACTGAAACTGCATCGCGAGATCGATCCGAAATCTCTCGTCGTCGCCTCGGTTCATCATGGCGACCAACTGGACATTGTGGGGCAACGGCGGCGCTGGTACAAGGTGCGCACGCCGTCGGGAGCAGAAGGCTGGACCAGCGACCGCGAGCTTCTGGACGCGGGGCAGATGCGGCGGCTGCGGGTGCTTGCGCGCGAGACCGCCGGCATGCCTTCCCAGGGCATCGCGACGACGTTCGGCAATCTGAACGTGCACATGGAACCGTCGAGGGTGTCGCCCAGCTTCCTGCAGATCAAAGAAAAAGAGAAGGTGGACGTGATCGCGCACCGGCTGGCGCCCCGAACCACGGAAGCCGTCCGGCACGAGCTGGTGCCGCCGAAGCCGAAGATCGAGAAAAAAACGGAAACCGAAAAAGGCTCGAAGATCCCGCTGCCGCCCGCTCCGCCACCGCCCTCGCCGCCGGCGGATTGGGTGCAACTGTCGGAGGAGCCGGATCGGCCTTCAGCAAGCGGGACCGAAGAGAGCGCGCCGCCTGTCAAGACCGACGACTGGACGCTGATCCGCACGCAAAACGGCGAAAGCGGCTGGGTACTAACAAGCGCTCTTTACCTCGAAATTCCGGACGAGGTGGCGCAGTACGCCGAAGGTCATCGCATCACTTCCTATTTTTCGCTGGGGAAGATCCAGGACGGGGATCTGAGGAAAGACATCTGGCTATGGACGACTTCGGAAAGACTGGGCGAGGACCACGACTTCGACAGTTACCGGGTTTTCGTCTGGAGCCGGCGGCATCACCGCTACGAGACCGCTTACATCCAGCGGCGGGAGCGCGGTTTCTTCCCGGTGCTGGCGAAGACCGGCGAATTCTCGGTCTGCCTCGAACAGGACGACGGCACGCGCATCCGCAAGCAGTACGTCATGATGGAGAATCTGGTTCGCGCCGCGGGCGATCAGCCATGCAACAAAACGGCCGAGCAGGAAGTCGAATCGACGGGGACGGCGATGGCCGATGCGGCAAAGATGCCGGGGGCGAAGCAGGGGCTGCTGGCGCGCCTGAAACGACGGGCCAAGGCTTTTCTGGCGAAGTGACGGGCGCAGCGGATCAGTCCGGCGGCCGATGTTATAATTCGATTCAGCTGTCCGTGGGCCTGTGGCGCAGTTGGGAGCGCGCTTCCATGGCATGGAAGAGGTCGAGAGTTCGAATCTCTCCAGGTCCACCAAACAAAGCCCACCAGAACATAGGCTTCCACTTCGCGGAAGGAGTCACGCGGAGTCTGTTTGGAGTCGAAACTCGCCAAAATTTGGACTCCAGTCCGACGTGCCCTGATTTCGCTTTCGGGAAGAAAAGCAACCTTCGTGCGGCGCCTGGACAGACTAGGCCAGTCACCTTCGCTTTTCGATGTCCTTCAGAGCCTTCAGCGTTACATCGAGATACTGAAGGTCCAAAGTGCTGGGGAGACTCACACACTCCAGCCGGCACTTCTCCCAGCGCGTCCGGTACAGAAATCGAGCGCGCTCTGGCGTCAACGTGATCAGTTCTTCGTAAAAATGGTTCAGCTCAGATTCGGTTACCACTCGCTCCGGCTCTGGAGGCGGCTTCCTGATGCTCATGTGCTTCCGATAATCCTCCAGTGACATCGTCATGCCGCCACGAAGCTCCGAATGGCCTGGCGCGCTGAAGCCCTTTAGTCGATTCCAGAGCTCAATTTCGTCCACGTTGCCGGCATCGGCCCACGGCGATATAACAACCCTCTGAACGAGTTCCTTCAGAACAATCCTCCGTCGCTTGCATTCGGGAACCCATGAATGGCGAGGATTCATCGCCAGGGGGCGTGGATGCGGGATGTTATTAAGGTCGATGTGGCGATTGCCGCCGTCAAGCGGGTTGGAGCAGGTGAGCATGGCTCTCACTTCGCACTCAGGCTTATACTTCAGTTGCTTGCTCGTGATGAACTCCATCGCGTTGAAACGGTTGGTAAGGTGCGAAGCTCCGTACTGAATGAGCCCCAAGTGGGTCTCGTCGGTAAGGCCGCTAAGCGCTGCCTTAAGCAATTTGTACTGTGAGATGACAGCCACGCCATCGTGCCCGTATCCCTCCCACATTGCCAGTGTCTCGCTTCGGTATAGATGCCAGCAGGTGATGTAGTGCATCTCGCGGCTCTGCGCCAATGAACCGAGGTGGTAGTCGAGCTTTGTTCGGTAGTGGATATCCCAGGGGTCCAGCCCAAGCACGCGCTGAACGTATTGCCTCCGGAGGCAGACCTTCCGTCTCGTCGTCGAACAGATCAGCGCGACGAAAGTCCAGCTCCTCACTCGCCATCAAGTCGCGGAATTTCCGCAGATCTCCGCGTCCGCGGCTGGCTCCTTCTGGCTGTAATAGTCTACGACCGGCATTATCTTTCCTCCGATGCCACAGGACTGTCACGCGGCGGCAAGTCATTTATGCCGAACGCCGGTTCGGCACAAAACGGATCTCGACCCGCTGATTCAACGCGCCCGCGATCCTGCGCAGCATCGCCAGGGAGTGGCCCTCATAATCGGCGTCCTCGAGGCGGCAGATGACCGATGCGGTGGTGCCTATGAGCCTGGCAAGCTGAGTTTGGGTGAGGGCCGCCGCTGTCCTCAGTTCGTGGATTCCGCGGGCGATCTCTTCGTTCGCGCGCGCCTCTTCCAGGTTCTTCAGCCGAGCCGGTTTGCCTTCGTAGACGCGGCGGTGAAGGATCTCGACCGCATCGCGAGTCGGTGTCTTTGCCATCTCAAGCCTCCTCATAAGTGTGTTTTGCCGGATTCGCCTCAAACCGCTTCCTGCGTTCGATGGCGTGATCGATCTCCTTCGACGGAACAGCCCGCTCCTTCACAAGCCCGTGCGAGACAACCGCGGCTACCGCCCCGTGGAAGAAATACAGGATCCGGTAGTGGACTCGTCCCAGGCTGACGCGCAGTTCGTAGATGCCTTCCCGCAGAAAGTCCGCTTCGGGCCGACGCAGTTCGTGGCCCATCTCGCGCAGGCGCTCCAACCGGAGATAGCACTTGTCCTGTACTTTCGCCGGTAACTTGTCGAACCACTCGATAAACGGGCATGATCCGTCTTCCTCCCGGTAGAGGGCGACCCTGGTCCTGGGCACTCGACACCAGTTTATTCGCAACATTGCGAAAGAGCAAGCTCGCGCCGGCGCACGACAACCGCAACAGCCTGCAACCGCGCGCGAGGGCATGCCGTGGTTTCAGCGGGATTGCGCAGGGCTCATCGCGCGCCGGTGATAGAATTCAAACGGAAGTCAGTTCCTCGTCATCAGGCTCCCGGAAGTTTTCCATGCGCTCCACCCGTGTGACACAGATTATTTGCGCCGCAGTATTGCTGGTTTCGGTTTCCCCTGCGCTTCGCGCCGCCCAGCCCGCAGTCGTGGTCGGCTTTGTCGGCGGATTTGTGCGCCACGACGATTCCGTACATGAGGAAGTTCAACTCGCCGCCCGTCTGAGGCGGGAATATCCGCGCGGCGTGGCCGTCGAAACGTTTGCCAACAGGGCCGGTCGGAGCGCGCATCGCGAGATACTTCGTCTGCTGGACGCCGATGGAGACGGAACTCTGTCGCCCGCCGAAAAGAGTAGCGCACGGGTGGTTCTTTACGGACACAGTTGGGGCGCTTCCGAAACGCTTACCACGGCGCGACGCCTCAGGAAAGACGGAATTCCGGTGCTGCTGACCATTCAGGTCGATGCTGTGTCGAAGGCGGGTTCCGATGATCGGACGATTCCGCCGAACGTTGCGGAGGCCATCAATTTCTACCAGCTCGACGGCCTTCTGCACGGCCAGCCGGCAATTCTGGCCGCCGATCCGGCGAAGACGCGCATCCTCGGCAATATCCGCCTGCACTATAACGCGCATTCGGTGAACTGCGACGACTATCCGTGGTATGCGCGTCTGTTCATGCGGCCGCACATCGAGATCGAATCCGATCCGGCGGTATGGGGGCGCATCGAATCGCTTGTCCGGGCGGCGCTGTCACCCGCGCCGACAGCTGTCGCTATGTCGCGTTAGCGTCCTGCCTGAACGTCTTTTTTCGTTCGGAACGAACGCTCCACCGTGTCGTGCGGGTCCAGCGAGACCGGCTGATCGCGCCACAACCACCGCATCATCTCCGGCAGCATCGCGCCGCCCATGTTGTGGCTGTGCACGCCCATGCCCCAGGAGTAATTGACGTCGTAACCCTTCTGCGTCAGGGCATCCTTCAACCGGACGTTCTGCATGAACCAGTCGCGATGCGGATCGTACTCGCCTTTAGCGTTCAGCCCGCGGTTGTCATTGCGGCCGTCGACCATGAAGATCCGGATCGGCTTCTTCGGGCTCGCCAGAATCTTCTCCGGATATACGTAGCCGCCTCTGAGATCGACGAAGGTCCCGATCGCATTCAGCACTTTGTGGAATTGATCGGGCCGCTCCCACGCCACCGTGAAGGCCGCGATGGCGCCCGAACTCCAGCCGGCAAAGCCGTGGCGATCCGGGTCGCGGGAGATTTTGTAATCCTTGTAGAGCGCCGGCATCAACTCATCGACGATCACCTTCGAGTACCGGTCTGAAAGAGTGTCGTACTCTTCCGAGCGGATCGACGCTTTGGTGGCCACAACCACGCCGGGATCGATGAAGGCCCCGATCATCACCGGAATGTCGCCGCGGAAGATCAGGTTGTCGAGAACGTTTTGCGCGCGATAGAAGCCGTCCTCCTTCAGGTAGACGGAGCCGTCGTTGAACACCATCAGGCTCACGTCGCGCGACCCGTCGTATTGCGCGGGAACGTAGACGTGGTAAGTGTGCTCGACGCCGGGGAATGCTTTGCTCGGCAGTTGGAACGGGCCGAGGATCTGCCCCTTGGGCACACCGTCGCGGGGCAGAGAGTCCGGCCCCAAAGTGTAGAACGCATCGAACTCCGAAGGCTTCGCCGGACCCCCTGGCGCTCGCTGCGCCGGTAAAAGCCCGGCCCCGGTCAACAGCAGCGCTGTCAGTATCGATTTCCGTCTTCTCATATTTCCTCCCGCATTGGCGCCTCCGCACGGCTGCAAAGTCGATCAGCCCGCAGAGTTTTAACATATACCCAAAGGCCGAACGAGAGAAATTGCGCGCGAATTTCCGGCTCCTGGCTTCCGTGCTAAAACGGGTCATGCGTCGATTTATTCCCGGGCTGTTCCCTCCCGTGCTGTTCGTTGCGGCGCCCGTCCTTTTTGCGCAGCAGCCGCTGAATTCGCTGCCCTACACGCCGAGCCTCGACCTCAAGGCGATGGACCGCTCGGCAGATCCCTGCGATAACTTTTATCAATATGCCTGCGGCACGTGGATCAAGGACAACCCCATTCCCGCCGATCAGGCCAACTGGGACGTCTACAGCAAGCTTACCTACGAAAATGAACTCTATCTCTGGGGCCTTCTGCTGCAGGCGGGGAACCCGGCGGCCACGCGCACACCCAACCAGCAGAAAATCGGCGATCTCTTCCACGCATGCATGGACGAGCCCGCCATCGAGAAACTGGGCGCCGCGCCCATCCGGCCGGTACTTCAGCAAATCGACGCGCTGAAATCCCTGCGCGATCTTCCGGCCTTCCTCGCCGCCCAGCAGATGATGCTCTACACCACCAGCATGTTCTTCAATTTCGGATCGAACCAGGACTACGCCAATTCCTCCGCCATGATCGCTTACGCCGATACGGGCGGACTGGGCCTGCCCGATCGCGATTATTATTCGAAAACCGATGCGAAATCGGTTGAAATTCGGCAGAAATACGTTGCGCATGTGCAGCGCATGTTTGAATTGCTGGGCGATTCGCCCGCGGCCGCGGCCGCCAATGCGGCAACCGTCATGCGCATCGAAACGGCGCTGGCCGCGGCAATGCTTACGCGCGTGGAGGAGCGCGATCCTTACAAACTTTTCCATAAGATGTCCCCGGCTCAGTTGCAGGCGCTCACGCCCTCGTTCGACTGGAAAGTTTATATGGCCGATCTGCACATGCCCGCCGTACACGAGGTCAATGTGTCGCAGCCTGCTTTCTATCGGGCGCTCGAAACGCAGCTGAAAACCAATTCGCTCGCCGACCTGAAGACTTATCTCCGCTGGCATGTGGTCCACGCCAAAGCGCGCTTTCTTTCCTCGCCGTTTGTGCAGGCCGATTTCGACTTCTTCAGCCATTACCTGCGGGGCGTACCCGAGATGCAGCCGCGCTGGAAGCGCTGCGTCCAGATGGTGGATCACAATCTGGGCGAAGCGCTGGGCCAGGTATTCGTCGAGAAGACCTTCAGCCCCGAAACCAAGGCGCGCGTCCTCACCATGACCAAAGAAATCGAATCAGCGATGCGGAGCGAGATCGAAAACCTGACATGGATGAGTCCCGCTACAAAGAAGCAGGCGCTGCTGAAGCTGCAGGCGGTGGTCAATAAGATCGGCTATCCCGATAAGTGGCGCGATTACAGTTCGGTCGATATCAAGCCGGACGATTATCTGGGCGATGTCAATCGCGCCGTGGCCTTCGAATCGCATCGCGAACTCAACAAGATCGGCAAGCCGGTCGACCATTCGGAATGGCAACTGTCGCCGCCGACCGTCAACGCTTATTACGACCCGCAGATGAACGACATCAACTTCCCCGCCGGAGTCCTGCAGCCGCCGCTCTACGATCCGAAGATGGACGACGCTCCCAACTACGGCAACACCGGGGCAACCATCGGGCACGAGCTGACCCATGGCTTCGACGATCAGGGCCGCCAGTTCGACGCCAGGGGCAATCTGCACGACTGGTGGACCAAAACCGATGCGGCCGAATTCCAGAAGCGCGCCGATTGCATCTCGGACGAATATTCGCAGTTCACCGTGGTCGACGATATCAAGATCAATGGCAAGCTGACGATGGGTGAAGACGTCGCCGATAACGGCGGCACTTTGCTCGCGTACCTTGCCTGGAAAGCCGCGAATAAGGGGAGATCGCTGCCGGCGATCGACGGTCTCACTCCCGATCAGCGCTTCTTTATCGGCATGGCGCAGTGGGCGTGCGGCAGCGAACGGCCCGAGGATCTGCGCGCCAACGCCATCACCGATCCGCATTCGCCGGACAAGTACCGCGTCAACGGCGTGGTTTCGAATATGCCGGAATTTCGGAAGGCGTTCAGCTGCAGGCTGGGCCAGCCGATGGTGCGGGAGAAGGCTTGCAAGGTGTGGTAGGAGAAAGGGTTTTCCTGAAACCCGGCGGTCTGGTTCACCGGGAAGTCTGACCGGTGTGTGACCGTTGCCACAGGAGCAAAAACAAGCGGGCGATATACTAATCCTTCTTCTCTGAGTTCAATCTCAAATTCGAAAGGATCAGTCGATTGCGAAACAAGCTGACAGTCGTCGGCGCCGGTAACGTCGGAGCCAACTGCGCCGTCTGGGCGGCAAAAAAGGAATTGGGCGATATCGTTCTGGTGGACGTCGTCGAAGGCGTCCCGCAAGGCAAAGGCCTCGATCTGATGCAGGCCGGCCCGGTCGAGAGCTACGGCGTCTCGATCGCCGGCGCGAACGATTACGCACCGACGGCCAATTCCGATGTCGTCATCATCACCGCCGGGTTCCCGCGCAAGCCGGGCATGAGCCGGGACGACCTTCTGCTGGCCAACTACGAAGTGGTAAAGGCCGCGACCGAACAGGCAATCGCCGTTTCGCCGAATTGCGTCATCATCGTGGTGACGAACCCGCTGGACGCCATGGCGCAGGTGGCTTACATGGTTTCGAAGTTCCCGAAAAACCGGGTCATCGGCATGGCGGGCGTGCTCGATTCCGCGCGCTTCCGCACGTTCATCGCCATGGAACTGAATGTTTCGGTCGAGAACGTCACCGCCGTGGTGATGGGCGGCCATGGCGACACCATGGTGCCTCTGGTGCGGCTTTCGAGCGTCTCCGGTATTCCTCTCACGGAGCTGATTCCGGCGGACCGGCTGAACGCGATCGTCGACCGCACGCGCAACGGCGGCGCCGAAATCGTGAAATTTCTGAAGACGGGCAGCGCGTATTACGCGCCCGCCGCGTCCGCGGTCGAGATGGCCGAGTCGATTCTGCGCGACAAGAAAAAAGTTCTGCCCTGCGCGGCTTATCTCGAAGGCGAATACGGGATCGACGGATTGTACGTGGGCGTCCCCTGCAAACTGGGCGCGGGCGGGATCGAAAAGATCTACGAGATCAAACTCACGGACGAGGAAACGGCCGCGCTGCATAAGAGTTCGGCCTCGGTTAAGGAACTGGTGGAAGTGATCAAAAAGAAAATGGCCGCCTGATCTGTAGTTATCGCTCCCTCGCGGTCGCGGCTCGGAAGATTTTTTCGCGAACCGACATCATTACTGAGCCGCGCGCGTGAGCAAGCGGTCCGGCGTGCTACAACAAAACGAAGGAGAATTGTTTCCTGGTCAGGTTCTGCGTACTCGCGAGCGGCAGTGGAGGCAATTCGGCGTTTCTCGCGACCTCCAAAACCCGAATACTGATCGACGCCGGCCTCAGCGTCCGCGAACTGACGCGCAGGCTGGCCGGGATCGGCGAGACACCGGAAGATCTCGACGCCGTTGTGATCACGCATGAACACTCCGACCACGTCTCCGGGCTGCCGCGCCTCGTTCGCGCACGCGCCAAAAAGAAAAAACCGCTGCCGGTCTTCATCTCGAAACTGACTTCGCCGCTGATCGACTGGGAGACGGACGATCCCGCGCCGCCGGTCGAGCGGTTTCAGGCCGGCTCGGGATGGATAATCGGCAACGTCGTCGTCCAGAGCTTCACCATTCCGCACGATGCGATCGATCCCGTGGGATTCTGTTTCCACGCCGAAGGCGTCAAAATCGGCATCGCCACGGATCTCGGCTACATGCCGGAATCGATTAAGGTCCATCTGCGCCGCGTGCAGGTGCTGCTGCTCGAATCCAACCACGATCTCGAAATGCTGAAGGTCGGCCCGTATCCCTGGAGCGTCAAACAACGCGTGATGGGCCGCAACGGGCACCTCTCGAACGCCCACACCTGCGACTATCTGGAAGCCGATCTCGACAGCGGCGTCGAGACGCTGGTGCTCGGCCATCTGAGCGAACACAACAACCATCCGGAGATCGTGCGCATGGGCGCCGCGCAGTCGCTGGAACGGCGGGGCCTCGCGCCGCGTCTCGTCATCGCCGAGCAGCATCGGCAATCCGAGGTTTTCGCGTATTGATTCCCCGATACACGCGCCGCGAAATGGGCGCCGTCTGGAGCGATCATAACAAGTTCCGCCAGTGGCTGGAAGTGGAGCTCGCCGCCTCCGAAACCCTGGCCGAACTGGGCGTCGTCCCGCGCGAAGACGCCGAACTGCTGCGCCGCCACGCCGCCTTCGACGTGGCCCGCATCTTCGAAATCGAAGAACAGACCCGGCACGACGTGATCGCCTTCACCACCGCCGTCGCCGAAACCATGGCGGCGGCCGGACACGCCAACGCCTCGCGCTGGTTCCACTACGGCATGACGTCGAACGATGTCGTGGATACCGCGCAGGCCCTGCAGCTGCGCCAGGCCTCGCGCCTGCTCATTGCGGGCATCGAAAAACTGCGCGAAGTGCTGAAGCGGCGCGCCTTCGAATTCAAGGATACGGTGCAGATCGGGCGCACCCACGGCATTCACGCCGAGCCGATCACCTTCGGCCTGAAACTGGCCATCTGGTACGACGAAGCCGGCCGCAATCTGAAACGCCTCGAAGCCGCCGCCGAAGACCTGCGCGTCGGAAAAATTTCAGGCGCCGTCGGAACCTTCGCCCATATCGGCCCGGATGTGGAAGCAAAGATCTGCGAGCGCCTCGGTCTTAAACCCGCGCCCATCGCCTCGCAGGTGATCCAGCGCGACGCGCACGCCTTTTTCGTAGCGGCGCTGGCGACTCTCGCGAGCGGCCTCGAAAAGATCGCGCTCGAAGTCCGGCATCTGCAGCGCACCGAAGTGCGCGAGGCCTCCGAGTATTTTGTCATTGGCCAGAAAGGCTCCTCGGCGATGCCGCACAAGAAGAATCCCATCACAAGCGAACAGATCTGCGGTCTGGCGCGCGTGGTTCGCGCCAACGCCCAGGCCGCGATTGAAAACAACGCGCTCTGGCACGAACGCGATATTTCGCACTCTTCGGTCGAGCGCGTCATCCTCCCCGATTCCACCATCCTGGCCGATTATCTTCTCGACCGGACTACCAATCTCGTCGACCGGATGTTCGTCTATCCCGACCGCATGCTGCGCAATCTGCATCTCACCCGCGGCCTGGTCTTCTCGGGCCAGTTGCTGCTGGATCTGGCGGCGGCGGGGATGCTGCGGGAAGATGCCTATGCCATCGTACAGCGCCACGCCATGGCGGCCTGGGAGCGCGACGGCGATTTCCGCGCCGCCGTCGAAGCCGACCCCGCGATCAAGGCGCTGCTCAGCCGGGAACAACTGGCCGAAACCTTCTCGCTCGAACGCCAGCTGAAGCATGTCGACGCAATCTTCGCCCGCGTCTTCGGCCAAGTTGGTGGTTCGGACACGCGACTTCAGTCGCGTATTTAAATCCGGCGCCCAAAACGCGACTTTAGTTGTTCAGCCT
>JASHSD010000898.1 GCA_030036985.1 Bryobacteraceae bacterium | reverse complement strand
TCTTCAATTGGATGCGGGCGAGGAATACCGGATTGCCCTCGTAGGTTTCGGTGTCGGCGTTGAAACTCGGATCGAATTTGCGTACCGGCGGTGGCTCGAAGATGGTGAAGCGGTCGACCGCCGGGCTGTCCTTCACCGCGATCGTTGTCGGGATGGGACCCGGCGGAGTCGTCAGTGAATACATGTGCCACTCGGGGTCGACTGTGGCTGTGAGGCGGCCGACAATTGTCGCGCCGGGCGCGGCGGTGGCCTGATCGAACGTCAGCTTCCACGCAACGTGATTAAACTTCCCGCTTTGGCCGAATGCGCCCGCGGCGCAAAGCAGCACGAGAAGATATTTGCGCATAGACACTACCCCGCTTTGGCGAATTCCCGCAACTCTTCTTCGATGCGCTGATTCATGTTGCTGGATGCAAAATCAGCGGCAACGCGGATGGCGTTCTTGATGGCGTTCGAATCCGATCGGCCATGGCAGATGATACAGACGCCCTTGACGCCCAGCAGCGGCGCGCCGCCGTACTCCGCGTAATCCACGCGCTTCTTGAAATCGGTAAACGCCGAACGCGCCAGGGCATACCCGATCTTCCGCCGGAACGTAGCTTCGAGCGATTCGCGCAGCATCGTGCGGATCATCTCGGACAGCCCTTCGCTCACCTTGAGCGCCACGTTGCCGACAAAGCCGTCGCAAACGATCACATCCGCGCGGCCTGAGAACAGATCCCGGCCCTCGACATTGCCGATAAAATTCAGCCCTAGAGATTTGAGCATGGGCGTGGCGTCGCGGGTGAGCGCGTTGCCCTTGTGCTCCTCTTCGCCGATCGAAAGCAGACCCACCCGCGGCCGCTTGATCTTGAGCACCAGGCGCGAATAGATCTCGCCCATCAGCCCGAACTGCTGCAGCATCTCCGGCTCGCAGTCGACGTTGGCCCCGACATCCACCACCACCACAGGCGTGCCTTTGTGCGTGGGGAAAACGCCGGAGAGCGCGGGACGATCCACGCCCGGCACCTTGCCGAACACCATCTTGGCTATGGCCATGCACGCGCCGGTGTTGCCGGCGGAGAGAAATCCGTTGGCCTGGCCCTCGGCCACCAGACGCGCGCAGATGTGCATGGAACTGGATTTTTTGCCGCGAGCCGCCTTGGCCGCGTGGTCGTCCATGGTGATGCGCTCGGAGGCGTGAATTACCGTAATGGGCAACTCGCGCGCGCCTTTCTGCGAATCGAGTTCACGTTCTACGGCGGGACCGTCGCCTACCAAAAGGATCCGGTGACCGTATTCCTCAGCCGCAAGCACCGCGCCTTCGACTTCGGGAGCCGGGGCTTGATCGCCCCCCATCGCGTCTACTGCAATGGTGACCATTGATCCAGTTTATGCGAAATTTACGCCGCCGCGGTTTCGATGACCTCGCGTCCCTTGTACTGACCGCAGTGCGGGCACACCCGGTGCGGCAGCTTGGGTTCGTGGCAGTTCGGGCACTCGGCGTGCGCCGGTTTACGCAGTGCGTCGTGGGCACGGCGATTCTGCGTGCGTGCGTTCGAGTGTCGTCTCTTCGGATTCGGCATGGTGGTTCAGTTTCCTCAACTACGTTAGATGTGTAAGTTCTTCAAAGCCATCCAGCGGTCGTCGCCGGACTGCGCCTGACAGGAGCACGCGGTTTCGTTTCGATTCACGCCGCAGATCGGGCAGATGCCTTTGCAGTCCTCCCGGCAAACCCGCTGCATGGGAAGCTGCAAAAGAAGCTGTTCTCTTATTATGTCTTCCAGTTCGAGGCCAGGCAACTCATAAAAGCCCATTTCGGCTTCGCCTTCGTCGATGGCAAGCTCGTCGGCCGGGGCGTCATTCATCGCGGATTGCGGTTTGTAGAAGAGATCGAACGGCGCGTCGATGTGGAAAGAGGCGCGGCCGAGGCAGCGGTCGCATTCGGTTTCGATGTCACCTTTGACGCGGCCCTTCACCTCAACTTCGCCTCCCGTATGCGGGAGCAGCGCGGCGACGCCGGTCGCGGACAGTGGGCTTTTCAGGACAAAATCGGCATTCGCAAAAACGAACTCCCCCGGCTGCCACGTTTCCGCAAAATGCACCTTGCGGAGTTCCATCTCCTTGATACTGAGTAACATGGCTGTGGATCGGGAAGTTTTATTGTATCAGATGCGATATTGTTCCTCGCTGACCTGCTCCATCCACTCCACAACCTTCCCGTTGAGCCTCCCCTGAATCGCGATGTGCGTCATCGCCGTCATCGGCGTGGCGCCGTGCCAGTGTTTCTCGCCGGGAGAGATCCAGACGACATCGCCGGGCCGAATCTCCTCGACCGGACCGCCTTCGCGCTGCGCCCAACCGCAGCCCACCGTGACGATCAGGGTCTGACCCAGCGGATGCGTATGCCACGCCGTCCGCGCGCCCGGCTCAAAGGTGACGCTTGCGCCCTGCACCAAGGCAGGATCGGGCGCCTGGAAAAGCGGATCGATCCGCACGATCCCGGTGAACCACTCCGAGGGACCCTTGGCTGAAGGCTGCGAGCCGTTTCGTTTGATCTCCATTTCAGAACTCCTGTTCTATTCGTATGTGGGGTAGGTTTTTCAATGCTACTCGTTATTTGTGGGGTCAGGCCTTCGCACCTGCAGCCGGGCATCCGCCCGGCGCGACGCTTGACGGAACTCCCCGTTGAACCCGGGAATTTGCCTGACGTCAGGCCGCCCCGAAGGGCGGCGGCAGCGCCGAAGCGCTGGCCCCACATCGAAGCGCGGAAGCGTCCAACAGCTCCCCGGCCAACCGCGGCGCAAGGTTCTCGTCAACGAGAAGCTTCAAGCACGGCGATCCTTTCCGGAATACTGGCGAAGAATTCGTAAACTGCGCGGAAGTCTTCCTTCTCAAGATCCGGGAAGTCGCTAAGGATCTCGTCCTCCGTCATCCCCGACGCCAGATAAGACGCGAGATCGTAAACCGTGAACCGCAGCCCGCGAATGCACGGTTTTCCGCCCATTTTCCCGGGTTCAACGGTGATGCGCGGATTCAGTTCGGCCATGCTCTCACACCAATAATAACGTGAATCGGCAGACGCGGAATCAGCGAAGAGCATTGCGGTCATGCAGTGGCTCCCTCGCTGCGCGACTGCTTCCGCCCAAGTGGAACGGCGTGGAGAGACGCGCCAACGCCCTGCGCCTGGCCTGGTCAAAATCAGTGCCGCGATCGACGATCCTGACCAGTTCCTCCGCCAGCATCGAACTGATGCTGGCTCCCCGCTGCGCCGCAAGCGCGCGCGCCTTCTGCAAAAGCGATTTCTCGACCGAGATCGTGATGTTCTGCTTCATGGGCCCGCGTGTTTTCAGCTTACAAAATCCCGCGAACCTTCCCCGGAAATTGACGTAAACAAGTTTCGGGAGGCACATGTCGAAGGGGATCCGACTACTGTTCGCTGTGTTGGCGGCAGCTTTGCCTGTTGCCGCTCAGAACGTTCTTACCACGGAACAATGGCGGGAAGACCTGCGCTTCTCGCCGCGAAGATTCCCAACGCGCATCCGGACATCTTTCATGCCGTGTCCCGCGCGGACTTTGATGCCGCTGCAGCCAATGTCGACAAGCAAATCCCGGCGTTGTCCGACCACGAGATCATTCTGGCTTTCGCGCGGCTGGTAGCCATGCTGGGCGAGGGCCATACGCGCCTGAGCCTTCCCGGACAGTCCGAAACGATGGACCCGGACGGGCGTGAATCCAGCGCCATCACTCCGGCCAGGTTTACCGCGTTTTCTTTTCACCGGTTGCCCATACGGTTAAAGTTGCTCAGCGACGGAGTCTTCGTGACAGCGGCGGCGCCGGAGTTCTGGAATCTGCTGGGCGCAGAGGTGGTCGGCATCGGCAATCGCACAACAATCGATACTCTGAACGAGATCCGGCCGCTCATCAGCCGCGATAACGAGATGGGGTTCCGGCTCGTTGCGCCGCAATTCGCCACTGTGCCTGAAATCCTGCAGGCACTGAGGATTATTCCCGACTCGTCGAGCGCGCGGCTGACCTTCCGAACGTCCGCCGGCCAGGAGATTACCGCGGATCTCAGGCCCGCGGGTTCCGAAAAGTTAATCGAAGCGCCGCATCCCGCATACCTTCGTGAACCCCAACGCCACTACTGGTTCGAAAACCAACTGCCTTCGAGTACGGCATACGCAAAGATTAATGCCATCGCCGACACACCCGGACTCAGCTTCGCAGCGTTCTCCCGCAGCCTGCTTGCGGCTGCCGATTCCCCTGTCATCAACCGCTTGATTCTCGATTTTCGCGGCTCCCCGGGAGGAAATAATCAGCTGTTCCGGTCGCTCCTGCTGGGTTTGATTCGCGATACGAAGATCGACCAGCCCGGCAAATTGTATGTGCTGGTGGACCGGGGCACGTTCTCGGCCGCTATGAACGCGGTCAGCGATCTGGAGCGTTTGACCAATGCAATCGTCATTGGCGAGGAAACCGGCGGAGCGCCCAGTTCCTGGGGCGACCCGAAACGGGTTACGCTGCCGAACAGCGGTCTGGTTGTACGTCTTTCCTCCGTTTACTGGCGCGATTCCACGCCTGACGCCTCCAAGCCCTCCATCGTTCCCGATATCCCCGCGGGGCTCTCATCGCGCGATTATTTCGCAGGCCGGGACCCCGCGCTCGAAGCCGCAAATCGGTTCCCGCAGCAATCCTCGTTTGCGGATCTGGTGGAGAATCTCTTGAAGGCCGGCGGCGGGCCGGCATCCATCCGGAGGATGTATATTCAGCGCCGGACGGATTCGGCGTGGGTCGGCGAATCGACAAGGGACGGGGTTCAGCGCCTCGGAGCTTATCTGCTGGCGAGGAAGTCCTGGCAGGCGGCGTTCGCTGCGTTCTCTCTGAACTTCCGGGACTATCCCGACTCCCTTGCGCTTGCGATCCGGACCGCTCAAACCGCGCAAGGTCAGCATCCGGAGGACAAAGGCGCCGCCGACCTGGTCAGGCAACTGACTGCCCTGCGCGATCGACATTAAGGACCCGTCACGAATTAATTGTTATAGCCGGCGCAGAACGCTCCCTCGCGGTCGCGGCTCGGCATCGGGTTCTGAGCCACGACCGCGAGGGGGTGGTTGGCACACTTATTTCATGGCGGGTCCTAACCGAATCGCTTACCAAAGCCTGCATTGCTGCGCCGCCGGGCGCACCATCGCATCGCCCTGCTTGCAGCCGAATGCGGCATGGAACTCAGGCATGTTTTCGAGAGTCGAGTTGACGCGATACTTCGCCAGCGGATGCGGATTGGTCTCCAACTGCCGGCGCTTGGCTTCCTCGCGCTGGTTCTGTGCCCACACCCGGGCAATCGCCAGAAAGAAGCGCTGATCGCCGGTAAAACCATCGATCACCGGCGCCGGCTTCCCGCCCAACGACTTGTGGTAAGCAAGATAAGCCATCCTTAGTCCGTTGAGATCGCCCATCGCTTCGCCGGTCACCAGTTTGCCGTTGTGATGCAAGCCTCCGCCCACGTCCGTGGTTTCGAACTGATTGGTCACACAGGCGGCGCGCTTTTCAAAATTCGCGCGGTCCTGATCGGTCCACCAATTCTTCAGATTGCCCTTGGCGTCGTACTTCGATCCCTCGTCGTCAAACCCGTGGCTCATCTCGTGGCCGATGACCGCGCCGATCGCACCATAATTGACCGCATCGTCCGCGTCGGCTTCAAAGAACGGGAACTGCAGAATTCCCGCCGGAAACGTAATGGAATTCCGCGCCGGACTATAGTAAGCGTTGACGGTTGGCGGGGTCATGCTCCATTCCGTGCGATCCACGGGCTTCCCGATCTTCGCCAGATCGAACAGCCGCGTATCCAGCTCGGCCGATTCCACCGCGGCCGCATAGCCGGCGCGCGACACCTGAACGCCCGAATAATCCCGGAACTTCACCGTGCCGCCGATGCGCGCATCGAAGGAGGCCAGCTTCGCCAGCGCGTTTTTCCGCGTCTCCGGCGTCAGCCAGTCCGCCGCTGCCAGCTCTTCCCCCAGCGCCGCGCGCAGATTGGCGATCATCTGAGCCACGCGCTTTTGCGATTCGGGTGGAAAGTATTTCTGAATATACAGCCGGCCCAACGCGTCGCCGAGCATGAAGTCGGACGCCGCCACGCATATTTTCCAGCGGGGCCTTTGCTCAGTGACGCCCGACAAAACGGTGCTATTGAAATGAAACCATTCATCGTTGAAAGGCTTCGACAAATACGGCGCCCGATTGTTCACGACGCGCCACCGCAGCCACGTCTTCCAGGTTTCAATCGGGCCGGACTCCAGCTGCCGATTGAATGTCTTCATGAATTCGGGCTGGGCGACGTCGATCGTGACCGACGTCGGCACGTTCAGGAGTTTGAACGCGGCGTCCCAGTCGTAAGCGGGCGCCAGTTCCTTGAGTTGCGCGAAGCTCATCTTGTGGTGGACCTGCGCGGGGTCGCGGCGCGCCGCGGCCTTGAGAGTCGATTGCGCCAACGCGCTTTCGAAATCGAACACGGTTTTCGCCGCGGCCTCGGCCTGCTCCGGCGTATCGCCGGCCAGCCGGCTCATATTCGCGACATGTTTGGAAAATTCGTCGCGGATCTTCCGTGTAGCCGCGTCATCGCGGAAGTAGTAGTCGCGGTCGGGAAGCGAGAGGCCACCTGCGGCGATGTGAGTGATGGTCTGCTCCGCGTTATCCGTGTCGGCGATTCCCCCGATGCTGGCCGGCGCAACGCCCCCGACTGTTTCGAGACTCACGAGGAACGCCACCAGTTCCTGCCTCGAGCCGATGGCCGCGATGCGATCGAGTATCGGCTGTAGTGGCTTCGCGCCGGCCGCATCAATGGCGGACGTATTCATGCAGGCGGAGTAGAAGTCGCCCAAACGCTTCTGATCGCCTGTCACGCCGGGGGTCGAGGATGCATCGAGTATCGTGCGTTCGCGCTCCATATTGGCTTCGTCCAACTCGTCGAACGTGCCCCACCTCGCCTGGTCGGCGGGGATCGGATTCTTATCGGTCCAGCCCCCGGTCGCATAGCGGTAGAAGCCGGTGCAGGGTTTGCAGGTCGGGTCGAGCGTGGAACGGTCGATACCGCCGCGCGAAGTGGGCTGGGCTGCGCACAGCGCGGCCAGCGCCGCAACAATGAGAATTCTTCGCATGTTTGCTCCGATTAGGGTGAGGTTAGCACGCTTTCTGCAATGCTCTAAGAACCCGTCGCAGAATAACTATCCAACCACTCCCTTGCGGTCGTGGCTCAGAAGCCCATTCCGAGCGCAAGCAAGCGGTTTTTCGCAAAAGGATTGGTTATTTGGTGGCGCCTCTTAATCCTGGTCTAATCCTTTGCCAGCGGCACGTTAATCGTGACCAGCAGGCCGGGACACTCGTTCTTGGCTTCGATTGAGCCTTGATGCAGGGTCACCGCGCGCCTGGCGATGGCGAGCCCCAGCCCCACCCCGCCGGTAGCGCCGTTGCGCGAGCCGTCCACGCGGAAAAACGGCTGGAAGATCTGCGCGATTTGATCGTCGGGCACGCCCGGCCCCCGATCCCGAATATCGATACGCGCGGCGCCGGAAGCCGCGGCCAGGCCCACATCGATCCGGGCATTCTCCGGCGAATACTGGACCGCATTCCGCACCACATTCTCGATCGCGCGCCGCATCAGTTCCGGATCTCCGATCATCGCCACCGGCCCGTTCGGCTGAAACGCAATCTCGCAATGGTGGGCCGCGGCTTCGACGGAACAATCGTCCACCAGATCCGCAACGAGACGGTCGAGATGGAATTCCCTGCGTTCGCCCGATGCCGGGTCGCCTTCGGCGCGCGTCATCTGCAGCAGCGCGCCTACCAGGTCCGAGAGACGCGCAATCTCCTTGCGCAGACGCGCCGCCGACTGCTCCTGATTCGGCCCCGTCCGTACCAATTCCGCGGCAAAACTCAACCGCGCGAGAGGCGAGCGCAACTCGTGCGAGACATCCTGCAGCAGCCGCCGTTCGGCGGTGAGCAGAGTCTCGATCCGATCCGCCATGCGATCGAATGAACCGGCCAGCGCGCCGATCTCATCCCGCCGCGTGGATTGAGCTCGAATGGAAAGATCGCCCTGCCCGAAGCGATCGACCGTGCGGGCCAGCGCGCGCAGCGGAGAACCGATATTCATGGCGAGCGGCCAGCAAAGCAGAGCCACGGCGAGGAAAATCAGTCCGTAATAAGGCAGGAACGTCCATGGCTCAATGCGAATCGGCGATTCAATGATGAGGGCGTAGCGGCCGTCCGGCGTGCGCGAACCCACCATCATGCCTTCCGGAATGGCGATCGGCTGGTCCCACCGGCCTTTCATCCGCGCGATCAGATCGGCGCGGTCTGCTCCCGTGGCCAGATCCTTTGCCTGCGAATCCAGCAGATAATGATGCGCGGCCATCAAGGCATTCAGGCGGTTGATAAACGCCGCCAGCCTGGCCGGTCCGCCGGTCTCGTAAGCTTCCTTCGCGTCCTGAAATTCCAGCGCCTGCAGACGCGGGAAGACGTCGCGGAAACCGAGCTCCATCGCCATGCGGCTGGTGACGAACATAAACGCCAGCAATGAAATCGCCAGCGTCAGCAGCGACCAGACGGTGATCCGTGCGTAGACCGACCTCATAGCCGCGCCGCCAGCAGATACCCCGCGCCCCGAACCGTGCGGATGAGCGTCTCCTCGCTGTTATCCAGCTTCTTGCGCAGATGGCTGATATGCACGTCCATGGCTCGCTCGAACGGCCCTATTTCGCGCTGATAAATCACCGCGGCCAGGGCATCACGCGACACCACGCGCCCCGCCGACCGGGCCAGGCATTCGAGGATATCGAACTCGATCGATGTCAGCACCACCGGCTCGCCGCGCAGCCAGACTTCACGCGTACCCGGTTTCACAGTGAGGCTGCCGCATTCGAGCGCGGGATCGCCGGCGCGATCCGTCTTCCCGGCACGGCGCAAAACCGCCCGAATGCGCGCCAGCAGTTCTTCGGGCGCGAACGGCTTGGGCAGGTAATCGTCCGCGCCAGCATTGAGACCATCGATGCGGTCCGCCTGCGCCGTGCGCGCCGTCAGCATGATCACGGGAACCGAGCTGCGCTTTCGGATCTGGCGCAGCACTTCGAAGCCGTCGATCACCGGCATCATCACATCGAGAATGACCAGATCGAACGCTTCCTGCAGCGCGCGGCGCAGCGCTTGGCGGCCGTTGTGGACAGCCTCCAGCGCAAACCCGTGCGGCGCGAAATAATCCGCCATCAGCGAACACAGTTCCGCATCGTCTTCGGCCAACAGAACACGCGGCGACGTTTCCACCTCAATCCGTTGTATACCAGGCCAGCCACGCGGCGTGCTCCACTTTACAAATCTTAAGAGTGCGCCGGACGCGCTCTGTCGTTTACTCAAGGAGGTGGAGCTTTTGCAGCATAGCGGCCATTCCGTTCGCGAACCGGAAGGCGCGCTCATCGATCGGTGCCTTGACGACGACGAAGGCGCATGGGAGGAACTCGTCAGACTGCATTCCGGCCGGGTCTACGGCATGTGTTACCGGTTTACGCGAAAACACGCCGAAGCGCAGGAATTGACGCAGGACGTGTTCCTGCGCGTGTTCCGCACTCTCGGAAGCTTCCGCTCGACCGAGGTTTCCTTCACCGGCTGGATCATCCGGCTCACCCGAAATCTGCTGGTCGATAATTATCGGCGAACTTCCGAACGGCGCGCTACGTACTCGCTGGAAGATCATCCCGGAATCGAGGAACGAATCGCGAGCGCAATGGAACGTCCGGATCAGGCGCTGGCGTGGCGGGAAACGGTGAACCTGCTGCGGTCGTCCCTGGCCGCGCTTTCGCCCGAATTGCGCGAACCGATTCTGTTCCGCGATCTGGAGGAGATGAATTACCGGGAGACCGCGCTGGCTCTCGGAATTCCGGAGGGCACCGTAAAATCCAGGCTCAACCGCGCCCGGGGCGAACTGGCGCGGATCATGAGAAAATACCAGTTCGCCGTTTAGTCAGGAGATTCACATGCAACTTCGCTCGCTCGCAACCGCATTTGTGCTGCTCGCCGGCTCCTGCTTCGCCGCCGATGTAGACGGAAAAATGGACCGGGTCGATGTCGACGCCGAACGGCGACATCCCCGTCAGCTTCACCTTCATGGCCGACGGCGCCACGCTTAACGGCTCGACTGCCGGGCCGGACGGTATGGAAGTCAAGATCGCCAACGGCAAGGCCGACGGCAACAACATTTCGTTTTCGATTACCTTCGATTTCGGCGGAATGCCGATCACGATCAACTACAAGGGCGTGGTGATGAACGATCAGATCAAGTTCACCATTGATGTCGCAGGAATGCCGGCTGAGTTGACGGTAAAGCGCGCGGCGGCCTGATCCCTGTGGGGCCATGGCTTTGGCCCTGCAAGCCGGCCTCGGCGCCGGCTCAGGCTGGGAAGGATAGCTGCGGAAGCCGCGGCAAAACAGACAGCCCGCGCTGAGGCAGGGTGTAATCTGCGACCATGTACACTCGCTTCGCGCTGTTCTGCCTGGTCTCCTTTCCGGCGTTCTCCCAGCAAACAGCATTCGTCGAAGCAGTTACCAAGGCAGCGCGCATCTCAGGCTACTGGGAGGCTGAGTTGGATAAGACTCAGTCGCCGATCTTCGGCTTTACCGATACCGACGCCGTTCCACGTCTGACGCTGAATATTCACGTGGTGGTGCGCCGGGATGCGGGCACGGTTCAAACCTCAATCGGCGACGTAAACCTCCAAATTGTTCACACCCTGGGCTCGACTACATTGTTTCCCGTGCGTGTTCTATTCGGTCAGACAGAGACGCTGACAGCGGAAGACGAGATTGAATTCAGCGGGCGTCTCAATCCCGATGATCCGGATGAAATCAGGCTCACGGCAACCCCCGGGGTCGATGCCAATGAGATGCCGGCACTGGTAATAAACGGCGTAAAGTCCACGCGAGTCGTGTTCTTGAGGCCAGCGATGAGTCCAAACTCACCCTTTGCCGGAGATTGGACCACAGGGGAAAGCTCCGAGCGTATTCCCGTTCTCCATCTTTACGTAATGGAGCCGTTTCGCGCCGCAGCGTCGCTCGACTTCATTTCGCCAGACAGCGCGTATCTCGGGTACCCGTTTCCTGAATTCGGAAGCGATTTGGCAGCCGGACGGCTGTCATTCCGGCTGGACTTGCCAACGGCTCACAGTTCTTTCGAGGCGACTTTGCACTCGCCGGACGAACTGAGAATCCAATGGCGCGGCAACGCCCTGTACAGTGGGACCGAATTTCGCCGACTCGCCGGAGCGTACCCGCTGAGCCTGATCCCGAAGAAGTGAGAAGCAACTGAACGCCGCAGTCGGACAAGCGCAGGGCTACCAGGGATTGGCGAATCGCGGATCGTGCAGGACCGCCTCATCCGTGAGCGCCTGCAGAAACGCGATCAGATCCTGACGATCCTGCGAGGATAGTTCGAATCCGCCGATCAACGGATCTTTATTCGGATTATCGTGGCCGATCCCGCGTGCGGCCCGGATGGGATCGTTCGGCCGCCGCGCGATCTGGTATTCAAAGCGTGGACCGACCGCGACGTGTTGCAGCGATGGTGGGGTCCAAAGGGATTCACGAATCCGGTTTGCAAGATCGATGCGCACCCGGGCGGGTCCATCGACATCCACATGCGCGGGCCCGACGGCACGGTTTATCCGATGCGAGGCGAATTCCGCGAGATCGTCCCGCCGGAGCGGCTGGTCTTCACGAGCGCGGCACTCAATCGTCAGGGTGAGCCTATGTTTGAAATGCTGAACACGGTCACTTTCGCCGAACGGTCCGGCAAAACGGAAATGACGCTCGATGTTCGCGCGATCATGCTGACCGGCGACGCGGCCAATCCGCTGCGCGGCATGACCCAGGGTTGGACCGAATCACTCGACCGGTTGCAAGCCGAAGTCGCTTAATGTTTGGGCAGCGGTACGGGGTAAACTTTGAACGGTCCGGGGTCCTGATCCTTGAACTTCGGATCGTTCATGTATTTGAGCTTGCCTTCGAGCACCCAGGCGATGTTGCCCGTCCGGGTTACCGCTGTCGGACCGTTGAAGCCGTCTTTCAGGACCTCGATCTTCGCGTTATCGCCGTCAATCGTCACGTGGTCGAGCCGTCCCGCGCCTTCAATCAGCAGGAACTGGTTCCTGGCCAGTGTGCGCATGCCGTCCGGTTGCGACAAGGGCTGCGACGGTTTGATCTCTACGATCGCGCCCGCCGACCCGTCCTTGCCAACGGGAATGCGGAACAGTTTGCCCGCGCTCACCGAGTTCACGTAGATCGTGTTGTCATCGCCGAACGCGATGCCGTCCGCGCCAGCCAGCTTGGCGTCCTTGCTCCAGACGTCGAGCGCGCCAGCGCCTTTCTTCAGACGCATGACGCGGGCCGCGATCGTGTCGGTGGCGTAAGCCGTGCCATCCGGAGCTATCGCGATGTCATTGCAAAGCGAATTGTCGCCGGGAAAATCGTAGCTCCCCTTGGGCGCGCCGGTCTTCAGATCGAAGGTCTTCAAAGCACTGGGGGCGCCGTTCGGGGCCACCTTATCGGAGCACACCCAGAGCGTGTTGGACTTCTGGTCGGCGAATACACCAAGTATTCGCTGAAGCCCATTGGTTCCCGGCTTGATCCAGACTTCGGCCGTGGCAGCGCCTTTCGGCGCGCGAAAGATCTCGCTCTTCGTGATGCTCCCGATAATCAGCGCGCCATCGGACGTCGAGGTGAGACTTTCGGGAAAAGGCTTCTCTTCGTGAATCGTCACGTCCATGGGCGTCGAAGCGGCGAAACAAACGCAGACGGCTCCCGCAATGATGAAGGTTCTCTTCTTGAGCAACGTATCTCCTGAGAGGCGGTGGAGAGAACAAATCTCTCCACCGCAGTTTGATGAAATTACAGTTTGACGGTAACCGTCTTGACTTCGGTGTACTGCTGCAGGCCGTACTCGCCCAGTTCGCGGCCGATGCCGGATTGCTTGAATCCGCCGAACGGCGCGCGCGTATCGAGAATGTTGTAGCAGTTCACCCACACCGTACCCGCACGAACGCTGTTGGCGATGGCGTGAGCCTTCTTGATGTCGCGAGTCCACACAGCCGCGGCGAGACCATACGTCGTCCGATTGGCTCTGGTAACCACCTCGTCGACGCTCTTGAACGGAATGATGCTCATGACCGGCCCGAAGATCTCTTCGCGCGCGATCTTCATGTCGTCGTTCACGTCGGCGAAGACGGTCGGTTGAACGAAGTAACCGCGGTCGCCAACCCGATCGCCGCCGCAGACCAGGTTTGCGCCTTCCTGGCGGCCCGAATCGATGTAGTCCATCACTTTGTCGAACTGCGTCTGATCCACCTGCGGGCCCTGTTCGGTCTTCGGATCAAACGGATCGCCCACCGTGCGCTTCTTCGCCCGCGCGCCGCTCTTCTCGACAAATTTGTCGTAGATCTTCTCTTCCACGAAAACTCTCGATCCGGCGCAGCAGCACTGGCCCTGATTGAAGAAAAGGCCGAAATGCGAGCCTTCGACCGCGTCATCGAGATCGGTATCGGCGAAGACGATGTTGGGGCTCTTGCCGCCCAGTTCCAGCGTGACCCGCTTCAGGTTCGTCTGCGCGGCCGCTTCCATAATGAGGTGACCGACTTCGGTGGAACCGGTGAACGCCACCTTGTCCACATCCATATGCCGCGCAATCGCGGCGCCCGCCGTCGGACCGTATCCAGGGAGCAGGTTCACCACGCCCTCGGGGAATCCGGCTTCAACGATCAGTTCGCCGATGCGCAGCGCCGAAAGCGGCGTCTGCTCGGCCGGCTTCATCACCACCGTGTTGCCGGTGGCCAGCGCCGGACCCAGCTTCCAGGCTTGCATCAGAAGCGGGAAATTCCAGGGAATGATCTGCCCCACCACGCCCACGGGCTCGTGACGCGTGTAGCAGAAGTAGTCGCCGCTGATGGGAATGGTCTTGCCCTGGACCTTGTCGGCCCAGCCGGCGTAATAGCGATAGCA
>JASHSD010000897.1 GCA_030036985.1 Bryobacteraceae bacterium | reverse complement strand
TCCGCAGGAGGAAGAGGCCGTTCCGGAACCGCGGCGGCGTAATCGCGAAAAGCCTTTCCGGTGGGAATCCTGCCGGCGGAGGTGTGCGGCTGGGCGAGGTAACCCTCCTCGACCAGATCCGCCATCACGTTGCGGATGGTGGCGGGACTGAGAGCGAAACTGCGCATACGGGAGATCGTGCGCGAACCGACCGGCTCGCCCGTCTCGATATACGAGCGGACGATCGTATGCAGAATCGTTTGTTCCCTGGAAGACAGTTCTTTCCCGGACGGCATCCTGCGCGGTTCCTTTATCAGGCTCTGATTTAACTATACTGTTACGCACAGTTGCCAGGCAACAAGCCGCAGCCACAGGGTTACCATCGAAGCGGCATTGCGTTCGTATGCATGCATTCGATACACTATTAGCTTCGTTCAATCGCGGAATCGCAACTCTTGCTTCCCGCGCTGTGTTCGACTCGACAGCAACCGTTATAATCAACCTCCGGAGAATCCATGGCAGAAATTCATAAACACAGGCACCTCTTCACGTCCGAATCCGTGACCGAGGGCCATCCAGACAAAGTCGCCGATCACATTTCAGACGCGGTTCTGGACGCGGTTCTGGCACAGGACCCGACCGGCCGCGTGGCCTGCGAAGTCCTGGTAACGACCGGCATTTGCATTGTCGCTGGCGAAATCACCACGACCGCGCATATCGATGTTCCCTCCATCGCGCGCAAGACCATTGCGGACATCGGCTATACCGACGCCGCCTTCGGTTTCGACGCGAAAACGTGCGGCGTGCTGAACGTCGTGCAGACGCAGTCGCCCGACATCGCGATGGGCGTGGATACGGGTGGGGCGGGCGATCAGGGCCTGATGTTCGGCTACGCCTGCGACGAAACCCCGGAACTGATGCCGCTGCCGATCCAACTGGCGCATCGGCTGGTCGAGAGGCTCTCGAAGGTGCGGCGCGCGGGTACGCTGAAGTACCTGCGTCCCGACGGCAAGAGCCAGGTTTCGGTGGAATACGTGAACGGGAAACCGAGCCGCATCGACGCTGTCGTGATTTCGACGCAGCACGGCGACGACGTTTCGACCGAACAGCTGCGGGCGGACGTGCGCAAGTACATCATCGACGCCGTCGTGCCGCAGGACATGGTCGACTCGAACACGAAGTATCACATCAATCCGACCGGCCGGTTCGTCATCGGCGGGCCGCACGGAGACACGGGACTCACGGGCCGCAAGATCATCGTGGACAGCTACGGCGGCATGGGCCGGCACGGCGGCGGCGCGTTTTCGGGCAAGGATCCGACGAAGGTCGACCGCTCGGCGTGCTACATGGCGCGGTACATCGCGAAGAACCTGGTGGCTTCGGGACTGGCGTCGCGCGCGGAAGTGCAGTTGGCGTATGCGATCGGCGTGGCAGAGCCGGTTTCGGTGATGGTGAATTCCTTCGGTACGGGCCAGATTCCGGAAGATGCGATGGAGGACCTGATCCGCGCCACGTTCCCGCTCACGCCCAAGGGCATCATCGACCATCTGAAGCTGCGCAATCCGATCTTCCAGAAGACGGCGGCGTTCGGCCACTTCGGCCGCAGCGAGCCGACGTTCACGTGGGAGAAGACGGATAAGGCGGAAGCGCTGAAGAGCGCGGCGCTGAAGTCCGCGGCCGTGGCGTAAGGTTTCGGAAATTTACAGCAGATCGCCGGTGGCCTCGCATGAGGTCACCGGCTTTTTTATTATGTGCGCCTGCGGCTGTTTCGTTCTGGCGGGTTTGATTGCCGCTTTGGGTTATACGATCATGGAGCGCCTTTGGCTCGCGACAGCCGGGATTCTGGCCGTGGCGGCCCTGTTCGGCTGGCTCACCCGGAAGATGATGGCCGAGCGAAAACCCTAAACCGGACACGCGACTTGTCGCGTTTTGGGCTGCGCCATTTAAAGACGCGACTGAAGTCGCGTGTCCGTGCGCTACGACGGTTGTTGCGCTTTACAGTTTTTGCCTGTGGGGCAGTAAGGCTTCCGCGTCACGCGCTTCGCGGCACGTTTCCGGGGACGGGCCTTCGCGTTGGCGTGCCGCGCAGACGCGCCCGTGCCGATCGCTATAGTGGCCTGCGTGGCGTAGGAATCGGGGCCCGAGATGTCCAGCGACTGTTCGCCCGACGCGGCATCCGTCGGTACGGTGAAATTGATTTGGTAGAGACCGGACAGCGTCGGGACAAGGCCCGAGAAGCCGACCGTCGCGGTATCGCCACTGATATCGACACCGATTGTATTTTCGGTAGTGACGTCTGCGGGCGCGGCCGATCCATCCGCTACAACGGTGTTGAGGTCCCCCAAGCCGGAAACGTAAGCCATAACCGTCTCTCCCGGTTGAGCGGGGCTCGACGGCGTCACCAGAGAGTAATCGGAATGCTGTACGTATCCATCGCCGAGGCCGTAGTCACCGGTAAAAACGCCGGGGGTGGTTTCGTTCAACAGCTCCGTCACCGTGTTGGAAGCGCTTCCGTTGTTGGTCACCTGGAAGTTCGCGTAGCAGACGATGGCGGTCCGAGGACATGTCGACAGGGCTTCATACGGCACGTTGATCAGTATCTGCGTGGGTTCAACGTAGTTGATGGGCGCGTAGTACCCATTGACCGTCACGGTCACGCCATTCAGGCCTGCCGATGTCGGCAAAGGCAGGCTTTTAGCCGACATTGCGCTCGGAGCCAGATTCGAGCCGTAAATTGTCACCATGGCGCCGTCTGAAACTCCGGCCGTGAACGGCGCGAAGCTGGCCGAGTTCACGATTCCGTTCGGAGTGATGTATACCGAGCTGCTGGGCGTGAAGGTCGGCGCCTGTATGCCGACCGTGAGACCGAGCATCCCAAAGTCTCCGTAGACGTCCTGGCCGATGCGGATCTGTCCTCCCGCGCCGACGAAATACTGGACCCCAAAGGCGTCATCGATGTAGTTGGCCGCGATAGGAGGGGTGAAGGTGTCCCAAGTGGTCCAGCCATAGGTGACGCCTTCTCCAAAATCGGAAAGACGCTGGTGGATGAAAATATCGCCGGTGCTCAGGGTATTGAATGCGCCGTAATAGCCG
>JASHSD010000080.1 GCA_030036985.1 Bryobacteraceae bacterium | reverse complement strand
GATGACGAAGCCCATCACCGGCATCGCCGTGATGATGATGATCGAAGAAGGAAAGATCCACCTAACCGACCCCGTCTCGCGCTACATTCCCGAGTTCAAGGATATGAAGGTGGCGATCGCCGAGCCGCCTCGGGGCCGCGGCGGATTTGGAGGCGGCGGCCGTGGCGCAGGCGGACGCGGCGCGGCGCCGGAGTTCTACACCATTCCGGCTGACCGCGAAATCACGATCCGCGATCTCATGACGCATGTCTCCGGCCTCGCCAGCGGCCCCATGAGCAACAGCGAAGTGCGCAAGCTGAACAGGCGTCCGGACGAAAACCTCGCCAGCTACATTCCGCGACTCGGCTCGACGCCGCTCGAATTCCAGCCGGGCACGCGCTGGGAATACAGTCCGCAGGCGGGATTCGATACGCTCGGCCGCATCGTCGAGATTGTCTCGGGAATGCCGCTCGATCAATTCTTCCGCGAACGCATCTTTAACCCGCTGGGCATCGAGGAAGCGTGGTTCTGGCCTCCCGACGACAAGTGGCCGCGCGCAGCCACCGTGTATCAGCGCGGCCGCGACGGCAAGCTGGCGAAAAATCCCAACGAGAACAGCATGTCGAGCAAGGTTTACTTCATGGGCTCCGGGGGCATCATGACCACCGCCGCGGATTATCTGCCCCTCGGCGTGATGCTGGCGAACGGCGGCGTGCTGAACGGCAAACGCCTGCTCAGCCCGAAGACCGTGGAACTGATGACTTCCGTGCACGTACCGGATACGCTGCCGGGCCGTAATTCGCTCGGCTTCCTCGGCGAAGGGTTCGGACTCAGCATGCGCGTGGTGCAGGACCATGTGGCCTATGAAGGCCTGGTCGACGACGGCACGTTCGGCTGGTCCGGGGTCTACGGCACGTATTTCTTCGTCGATCCGAAGGAACAAGTGGTCGCCGTATTGATGGCGCAGACCACGATTCCCGATCAGAGGGACTTCGAAAATCTGGTGATGCAATCGATCGTCAATTGATGCTGCGGGGCAAGTGCGCTCTGATCACCGGGTCGGTCGGAGGGCTGGGATTCGCGGCGGCGAAGCAGTTCGCCGAGGCGGGATGCAACATCGTTCTGAGCGGATTTGCCGAACCTGGTGAGATTGAGAAAGCGCGCCGCGAGATCGAAGAAACGCATCGGGTGCGCGCGATCTATTGCAACGCAGATCTTCGCCATCCCGCGGAGATCGAGCGCATGATCCACGAGGCCAAAGCGGCGTTCGGCGGAGTCGATGTTCTGGTCAACAACGCGGTGGTCCGGCATGCGGCGCCGGTCGAGGAATTTCCGGTCGAAGCCTGGGATGCGGGCATCGCGGTGAATCTGAGCGCGGCTTTTCACACCATCCGTCTGACGCTGCCCGGCATGAAGGCGCGCGGGTGGGGACGCATCGTCAACGTGTCGTCGATTTACGGCCTGATCGGCGCGGTCAATCGGGTCAACTACGTGACCTGCAAGACGGCGCTCATCGGCCTGACCCGCGCGGTCGCGCTGGAGGTGATGCACCACGACATCACCTGCAATACGGTCTGCCCAGGCTCGATCCTCACGCGGGTCCATGACGAAGCCATCCGGCGAACCATGGCCGAGCAAAATCTCTCGCGCGAAGAAGCCGAGCGCCGTTTCCATGCGGGGAAACAGCCGAGCGGCCGCTTCATCGCCGCGGAAGACGTGGCGAAATTTATGCTCTTTCTCTGCGGGCCCGCGAGCCGCGATATTAACGGCGCCGCGCTGCCGATTGAAGGCGCATGGTCCATCTCATGAATTTGGATATCGACCATCTGCGCGAATGGATCGGCAAGACCGAGACGCTGCGGGACACGGTAACGCCTGTCCCGATCGCCGCGCTTGCCGCGACTCTCGACATCGATGCGCCGCGCGATGCCCTGCCGCCGCTTTGGCATTGGCTTTACTTCCTGCCGATTCACCGGGAATCGGAGCTCGGGCCGGACGGACATCCGCGCCGCGGCGGGTTCCTTCCTCCCGTTCCGCTGCCGCGACGCATGTGGGCTGGGGGGCGTCTCGAGTTCCTGCATCCGCTGCGGATCGGCGAAAGCATCACGCGCACTTCGCGGATTGCGGATGTGCGGTTCAAGGAAGGCCGCAGTGGTCCGCTCGTATTCGTGCTCGTTCGCCACGAGATTTCGAATGCGCAAGGCGTGGCGCTGACGGAAGAGCACGATATCGTCTATCGCGATCATTCGGCAGCGGCGGGAACGGCCACACCCGCGCCCACTGATGCGGCCTGGGAGCGCACCATCCGGCCCGACGACGTGTTGTTGTTTCGATATTCCGCGCTGACGTTTAACGGCCATCGCATCCACTACGACCGCCGCTATGCGACGGAGATCGAGGGATATCCTGGTCTGGTCGTGCACGGACCGCTGATCGCGACGCTGTTGGCAGGTCTGGTACGGCAGCCGATGAAGCGATTCGAATTCCGCGCCGTCAGTCCGCTCTTCGATACCGCGCCGTTCCGCGTTTGCGGTAAACCGGAAGGGGACGGGAAAACGATCCGGCTGTGGGCGAAGAACGAAGCCGGCGCGCTGGCGATGACCGCGACGGCAATCGTTTAAACTGAGCTGAACATGAAAGCCGTTTACATCGAAGAAACCGGCGGACCCGAAGTCCTGCAGTACGGCGATCGCCCGATGCCCCAGCCTGGCGCGGGCGAGGCGCTCGTGAAACTCGCCGCCTCCGGCGTGAATTTCACCGATATCAGCCAGCGCAGGGGATCGGTCATGGTTCCGCTGCCCACCATCCTCGGCTCCGAAGGCGCGGGGACGCTCGAAAACGGCGAACGCGTCGCCTGGGCGATGGCGCGCGGATCGTATGCCGAATATGCAGCCGTACCGACGAAGCTGCTGGTGAAGATCCCCGACGCAATCGATTTTCGAACCGCCGCGGCCGCCATGCTGCAGGGCATGACCGCGCACTACCTCACGCATTCGACGTTCCCGCTGAAGAAGAATCACATCGCGCTGGTTCACGCCGCGGCGGGCGGGACCGGCCGGCTGATCGTGCAGATGGCGACCATGCTCGGCGCGCGCGTGATCGCGACGGTAGGAACCGAGGCGAAGGCCCAAATCGCGAAGGAGGCGGGCGCGTCCGACGCGATCCTCTATAATCGCCAAAACTGGGTGGAAGAAGTGAAACGCCTGACGGACAGCGTGGGAGTTGATGTCGCCTACGATTCAGTGGGGCAGGCGACGTTCATGCAGGGGCTGGATTGCCTGAAGTCGAGGGGGATGATGGTGCACTTCGGCCAGGCGAGCGGGCCGGTGGCGCCATTCGATACGAGAATCCTGAGCGCCAAAGGATCGCTCTATCTCGCTCGTCCCTCGCTGGCCAGCCATATTGCCGATCCGGCGGAACTGGCGTGGCGATCGAGCGATCTGTTTCGATGGATCGCCGAGGGCAAAATCACGCTGCGAATCGACCGCGAATATCCGCTGGAAGAAGCGGCGCGGGCGCATCGCGAACTGGAAGGGCGAGCCACGTCTGGCAAGATTGTTTTATGGGCGCCTGGTTCGCGCTGACGGTCGCGCCGCGGAAGGAAAAGACCACCGCGCAGCTGCTGCGGGCCGCGGGCCTCGAGGACTTCCTGCCGCTCTATATTTCCCGGCGCCGCTGGTCGGATCGGATCAAGAAGATCGAAAATCCGCTGTTCCCCGGATATGTGTTTTGCCGTTTCGACCCCAAGATTCGCCAGACGGTCCTGAAGACTCCCGGTGTCGTCTCCATCGTCAGCTTCGGGAAGAATCCGGAGCCGGTGGATGAAGCCGAGATCGCGGCGCTGCAGGCTGTGTGCAGTTCGGGCTTGGCAGCCACGCCCTGGCCGACCCCGAAAGTGGGGTCGAAGGTGCGCATGCGCGAAGGCCCTTTGAACGGCATCGAGGGAATTCTGGTGGAAGAAAAGAAGACCAGGCTGGTCTTATCGCTGACGCTGCTGCAGCGTTCCGTGGCCGTGGAGATCGATCCGGCCTGGATCGCGCCCGTACGCGGCACGCTGGTCAGTTTCGATTCCCGGTAGCGGAGACTTTAGCCTGTGACCACAGGCTGAAGCCTGTCCGCCGAATTCAGGTTCGCGCCAACAGGACCGTGACTTCCTTGCGCCAGATGTGCGCGCCCCAGAAAACGACGGGAGCCCAGTCGAGACGCCACTCGCGGCGCGTGAATTCGATAATTTCGCGGATGTCTTCGTCGATCCACACATGGAAATGGATGCTGTAGTTGCGGCGCATAAGGTCGTCCACCGCTTCGTCGAAACCGGGAGAGTCCCTGGACCGATTCCCGACGTTCGCGACCCAATCCTCGAAGTGCTCGCGCTGATCGTGCGTTTCACGTAACAAGTGATCGAGCGGCGTGCGCGCGCGTTTGACGTCGAACGTGTAGCGCTTGTCCGGGACTTTGAGCAACAGTGCTCCGCCGGGCGCGAGCGCGTCGTACCAGGTCCGAAGCGCCCGCAGCGGATACGGCATGTGCTCCAAAACATGGCTCGCGATCAGGAAGTCCAGACTCCGCGGCGCTACCGGTAATTCGGTGGCTTCGGCCAGAAGATCCGGGCGCAGAATTCTGCCGCGCAGCTCAGGATAATGATCGTCGAGCGCGGCGCCGTCGAAGCGATCCACATACCAGATCCGGGTTTGCGCGGGTGTGGGAAAGCGCCGCCATAACGCGCCGATCTCGATTCCGCGCCCGCGAAGGTAACGTTGCAGAAGACGGTTCTCCAGCCATGTCAGTGGGGCTCTCTTTTGCATGCGCTCAGCGGGCTGCCTGTCCAAACTTTACCCGACGGCAGCGATTCGCCTTTCATCAGCAGCGAAAGCGGCCCGAGACGCGCACGATCTTCCATGGCGCTGTCGTACAGCACGATCGAACGCGCGCCGATCTCGCACTCCTCGCCTACGCACAGGTTGGACGCCTTGAGGACGCGGTCTTCAAAGAGGTGGGTCTGCAGGATACAGTCCCGGTTCAGGATTGCCCGGTCGCCGATTTCGACCAGATCGAATTCGAGAAAGCCCGTCGACTCGATGTATGCCTGCCGGCCGACGCGCACGCCGAACAGGCGAAGGTACCACGGCAACAGCGGTGTGCCGCGCAGCGCTTCGACGCCGATGGGCGCGGCCAGAAATTCGAACAGCGCGTTGACGAACTCCAGTCTCCAGACGAAGGCGCTCCAGAAAGGGCGCTCGAACGGACGATAGCGGCCCATCACGATCCATTTGATCGCGGGCGCCACGAGCATGGCGGCCGTGCAACAGGCGGCGAAGACGGCGGGTAACACGAGAAGCGTTGCAGCCGGACCCACGCGGTCCCAAAGCTTCAGTGCCGTATCGAGCACTGCTACGGTGACGAGGATGAATCCCGTGCCCGGCAGCGTTACCCGAAGAAGCTCAAAACATCCGCGCGCCCATTGCATTTTCCGGCACGGGCGAAACGTGCGGTTTTCCGAAAACGCAGCGCTGCTCTCGCGCCTGGGAAGAAAAACGGGAGGCGAACCCAGCCACGCCGCGCGCCGAGGCGAGACCGCCGGCGCCACCGTCAGCACGCCGATTAGCGATTCGTCTTTGAGGACCGTTCCCGCCGGAACCACGGCATTGTTGCCCACGAAGACGCGGCGTCCGAGCCTGGTGGGCGCCAAGGTCAGGCGGCCGCGCTCGACGCGCGCGGCTCCGAGCGATACTTCGTCCGCGATGGTGCAGTCTTTGCCGATATCGAGAAGATCCGGCGTCGTTACAGAGGCGTTGGAAACCTCGGCGAAGCGGCCGAGTTTGGCCCCCAGCGCCCGAAACCACGGCTTCAGAAATAACGTGGCGTGCAGAGGACCGGCGGCATCGATCGTCAGCGCGAGCAGTTGCTCCACAATCCAGTTCCGGATATAGAACCAGGAGTGTGCCCGGTACGCGCCCGCGCGCGCCCGCCCGATCAGGAGCCATTTGGCGCAGACCGTCAGGCCTGTCATGGCAAGGATGAAGCATGCGCCGGCCAACGGCGCGGCGAGCCACGAATGCCGCAGGGCGAAGATTCCCGGCAGGAATGCGAGAACTTCGATCAATGGGAACCCGCAGACCAGCGCGGCGTACAAACCGATCAGCGCCGCGCGATGCAGCCGATTCCGGCGCGGGCGCGGATCGGGTTCGCCGGCCAAGTGGGCGACCCGGCGCGGAGGAGAGCCGGCCCAGGTCTCTCTGGCCGGGATCTCCGCGCCGGCCGGGAGCAACGAGAGATCCTCGAGACGCGCTTCGTCCCGCATGGTGGCGTTCGGGGAGACGACGGAGCCGGTCCCGACGAAACAATTGCGTCCGATTGATATGGTCCCGATCGCCAGATTGCAGTTCTCCACGGTATAGCCGAGCATCGACGCCCCTTCGTCGATGCTCGCGCCGGCGCCGATCGAGATCAGATCGAAGGCGGCGAGAAGGTCAGTGGCAATGTGAACGTCGTCGCCGACGCGGGCTCCGAAGAGGCGATAAACGAATGGCAGCAGCGGCGTTCCGCCGAGGCGGTCGAGCGGCAGGCTTTCGATGAGCGTGCGTACGAACCACCAACGCACGTAATACGCGCCCCATAAGGGATGCACGCCGGGTTTGATGCGGCCCAACATTGTCCATTTCGCGCCGATCGCAGTCAGCAGCAGCAGCGGGAGCGTCGCGAAGCCGCCCGCGAGCGCCCACGTCGCGGATGAAAGCGCCGAATGATGCGCCGCGAGAAGGTAGTAGATCAAGTACGGAGTCATCCACTGCGCCCCGCGCACCGCAAAGATGAAGTAGAGGCTCACGGTCTGCGCCACGCCGGCGAGGAAATGCCTTCGCCCTGCGTGGGGGTCTCTGACCGCTTCGGCCGCGGGCGCCGCGGTTTCGATAGTCGCTTCGCGCGAATCGATCGCCGACGCCAATTCCGCGATTGTCGGGCAACTGTAGACATCGCGCATGGTGATGGATGCGAACGCCGGATCCTTGCGCATTTCGGAAACCATGCGTGCCGCCAGCAGCGAATGACCGCCGAGATCGAGAAAGAAATCGTCGTCCGCCGAGATGTCTCGCGATTGGAACAGGCCGCTCCAGACTTCCAGCATGCGGCGCTCGGTTCTGGTCGAAGCCATGCAGCGCGTTTTGAGATTCGGGCGCGAGCGCGGAGCGGGCAAAGACGCGCGGTCCAGCTTTCCGTTCGGAAGCCGCGGCAGATCAGCGACGGCCTCGATCAGCGACGGCGCCATCCAGTCGGGCAGCCATTGGCGAATCTGCGACGCGATGCGGTGTGCGTCGATATGACCGTTCCGCGGAACCACATAGCCGACCAACCGGTCCTGTCCCTGCGCGCTCTCCCACAACGCGCAGGCCGCCGCGCGGACGCCGTCGGCCCGCAACAGCGCCGATTCGATTTCGCCCAGTTCGATGCGCAATCCGCGCAGCTTCACCTGCCCATCCGCGCGCCCCATGAATTCGATCTCGCCGCGGTGATTCATGCGCCCGAGATCGCCGCTGCGGTAGAGGCGCGTGCTTCGCGCGATGGTGATGAAACGCGCGCGGGTCTCGTCCGGCAGGCCGACATACCCTCGCGCCACCCCCGCGCCACCGATGCAGATCTCTCCCGTTTCGCCGGGCGCGACCGGCCGCAGCTCCTCATCGAGGATGTAAACCTCGTATCCGGGAACAGGGCGGCCGATGGTGACGGGCTTCGACGGGCAAAGATCGGCGTACGTCGCGATGACCGTGGTTTCCGTGGGGCCGTAGGTGTTCACGATGCGCCGGCCGGGACGCGCCCACCGCGCCACCAGCTGCGGCGGACATCTCTCGCCGCCCAAAATCAGGAGGCGCAGCGAAGGTATATCGCCTTCGAGCATCGAGAGCGCACTGGGAACGCAGGAAAGCACCGTTATCCCGTGCTCGGCGAGCAGGCGCGAAAGATCCGGTCCCGCCTGAGCCATCTCGGGCGTAGCGGCGACCAGAGTTGCGCCCGCATGGAAGGCGAGCCACATCTCCTCAACCGAAAGATCGAAGCACAGCGACGCTCCCTGATAAACGCGGTCGCGGGGGCGCACGCCGAAAATTTCGCCTTCGGCGCGAATCAGATGAACGGCATTGCGGTGCTCCACCATCACGCCTTTCGGCCTGCCGGTGGAACCGGATGTGTAGATCACGTAGCAAAGATCCGACGAGTCGGCTTCGCCGGTCGAGAGCAGAGGCCATGGACTCTCCGCCGCGATCTCGTTTCGGCGATCTTCCAGTTCGCCGGCTGTTAAACTTGTGGCGCCGCAATCCTGGAGTATCCATGCAATCCGGTCCGGCGGATAACCGGGATCGACCGGAACATATGCCGCGCCCGCCTTGAGGATGCCCAGAATCGCAGCATAGACGTCGATCGAGCGCGGAACCATCATCGCGACTTTGTCGCCACGCCTGACGCCGCGCCGGCGAAGGTACCGCGCCAGCCGATTCGCGCGCACATCCAGATCGGAGTATGTGATCGCTTCGAGGCCGTAAACAACGGCCGCGGTATCCGGCCGCGACTCGGCCTGCGCTTCGAAAATTCGATGCACGCTCAGAATGGATGCCGGAGGCCCGGTGCGCTCCGGGGTTTGTTCGAGTTCGATTGGCGCCATCAGGAAAGAGGTGCGGGAGAGCGGGACAATTTCTCATGCCGATTCGGGACACTCCGGCGCCGTGCTCGTGGATCGCGGCCTTCCGCCCTCACCAGGAGGTTCGATGCCCCGCGGATATCCTTCAAAGTCCGTGCTTGTAGATGTCGCCCCGAGGTCCGATGTCAGCGATGATTGTCAGCGATGATGATGTCAAATCCAATGACGCGAAAGAGGATTCGAAGATCTCCGACCCTTGCCGATCTCTGATCGCTATTACCCTTAAGCGGTTTTGAATTTCGGAGATCGAATCGGCCTTGAGCCTTTCGAACAGCTGCTTCAAGCGATCACGGGTCGGAGAATCGCAACGTTCGAAATATTTTTCGGCTGTCCGGGACTTTGAAACAGTGTACCGCTCACTCAAGGGATCGAGTCCAGCGAAACGGTCTCGCCCCGCTGGTGCTCCTCCAATGCCGCGCGCATCAGATCGTCAACTTCAGGGTCCAGCATGGATTCCAGCACCACCATGCTGCAGGTTTCCAGCCAGCGAAGCGACATTGCAGGACGCGCTCCGCGAAGAAAAGCGCAGCCGAATACGGCGCCACCATGTCGAGAACTGCGCCGGGGAGCAAATG
This sequence comes from Bryobacteraceae bacterium, assembly GCA_030036985.1. Classification (GTDB taxonomy): domain Bacteria; phylum Acidobacteriota; class Terriglobia; order Bryobacterales; family Bryobacteraceae; genus BOG-234. The sequence continues at coordinate 9,752 of JASHSD010000080.1, read as the reverse complement.
TTTTGCTTCCGGGGTAGCGCTGATGCCGGCGACATTTCGAATCGCGGCGCCTGCAAGCGCCGCTTGTTTGTCAATCTCTTCGACTACGATCCCGACAGCGGACATCGCTGAATGCCCCCTCGATTGTCATTGCACGATCTCGCTGTCGGCCCTGATTTACTTGCGCCTCGAGCGGCCGGCCCTAATGCGCCTTCTTATTCCCTCGCGCGCTCCCGGCGCGATTTGCCGATCCCGCTCGCCAGGTGCGCCATGCATCCGAGAAACAAGACGTAAAGGCCGGCGGCGCTCCGCCACATCTCAGGTTGGAATCCACTCGCCGGCTCGATTGCGAACGCAGGAATCAGCAGAGTCGGCGAGACCACCAGGAAAATCGAACCGACGGCCTGGGTGATTCCGCGCCATCCGGCCGCCCGCCGCTGCATGTAGAGCCCCAACATGAGGTTCACGAGTCCGCTCGCCAAAATATAAATGTGCCGCGAACGGAACATCAGCCGGCTGCTGTCGCTGAGGACCGTCATGGGAGGATCGTGGTGACGCATGAACCGACCCGTCGCGAGAAATGCCATAACAGCGACTATGCCGATCAACAAGTGAAGTCCGCGCATTTATCTCCACCGGATCGGCGACATGTCAACAGCATAATGGAATCAGGCCGTGGCTGGCGCGCGCACTCGTGAACTCGTGCGCGCCGCGTCCCGACTCTTCGGGACGCATGGCTTCGCTGAGAGTCTGCGCCACTAAACTAACCGCCGGCGTGTTCCTTCGCCAGACGCATCAGGCCGCGCGTGATCCGTTCGGTCCACGTGCCGAACGGCTGATCGGTGGTCAGATAGGTCCACGTGGCGCCGCGCTGTGACGGATCGATCCCGCCCGCCTCCGCTTCCTCAAGCCTGCGCGCCACCTCGTCTTCGAGAGCGTCCATCATCGCGCGGAACATCGCATCGACCTGGGTCATGAATTCGTGATACGGATCGCGGCCGCCCCACGAAACCCAATGCACGCCCGAGCGCAGCTCCGCCACGCCGGCGAGATGGTCCGACCAAAGATCGTCGATTGTGCGCAGCCTCGCCAGCCTTTCTCGGTCCAATTCGCCGCTCGTGAGGACGTCCTGCCGCAGCCGCTGCACCATCTGCCGCTGCCCTTCCGCCACCTGCTCGTACTTCCGCAGAAACAGGCGAATATCCAGATTCTGGCCCTCCAGCGCCCGCTGCACGGACTCCGGCGAATGCCGAAACTGCAAAGCCTCGTCTCCGAACTTCACCACGATGTCGTCCTGATAAGACACGAAGAAACGCGAGCTGCCCGGATCGCCCTGACGCCCCGCGCGTCCGCGCAGCTGCAGATCGATTCGCCGGCTCTCGTGCCGATTCATGCCGATCACGTGCAGTCCGCCCAGCGCGGCAACGCCGTCCCCCAACCTGATATCCGTACCGCGCCCGGCCATGTTCGTTGAAATCGTGACAGACCCGCGATCCCCGGCGCGCGCGATCAACTCCGCCTCGCGCTCCTCATGCCGCGCGTTCAGCACCGTGTGCGGAATATCGTCGAGAAGCCGGCTCAGCCGCTCCGATTCGCCAACGCTCGCGGTGCCGATGAGCACGGGCCGTCCGGTGGCATGCACCCGCCGGATCTCTTCCAACACAGCCCGTTCCTTTTCCCGCAGCGTCCGGAAAACAACATCGGGATGATCGACCCGTATCATCGGCCGGTTCGTGGGAATCACCGCGACCTCCAGCTCGTAAATCGTGCGGAACTCCTCCGCCTGCGTCTCGGCGGTGCCGGTCATTCCGCAAACCGACGGATACAGCGTAATGAGGTTCTGCAGCGTGATCGAGCCAAGAATTCGCCCCTGCGTTTTGAGCGCCACGCCTTCTTTGGCTTCAATCGCCGTATGCAGTCCGGCGGGCCATCGGCGGTCGCGCGCCACTCTGCCTTTGAATTCATCCACCGATTCGATCGCCCCATGCTGCACGATGTAATCCACGTCGCGCCGCAGCAGGGCGTGGGCGTGCAGCGCATCCTGCACCGCCGTGTGCAGAGACAGGTTTTCCCCGGCGAACAGATTCCCGCAGGCGAACGCATCCTCAACGGCGCGAATGCCCATGTCGGTCAGCGTCACGTTGCGCGCGCGTTCTTCGATCTGGAAGTGGAACCCGGCGCGGAACCGGCTGACCACGCGGTCGGCGCGCACCGCAAGCAGCTCTTCCTGCCGCTCGCCGCCCGCAATCACCAGCGGAATGCGGGCTTCGTCGATCAGAATGGAATCGGCCTCGTCGATCAGCGCCGCCGCGAAAGGCCGGTGCACCTGCTCGTCCGGGTCGAGCGCGAGCTGGTCCCGCAGATAATCGAAGCCGATTTCGTTCGCGGTGCCGTAGGTGATGTCGCACGCATAGGCGCGCTTCTTCTCGGCGGGCGTCATGTCCCGCTGAATGCAGTCGACGCTGAAACCGAGGCGCCGATAGATGCCGCCCATCCACTGCGCGTCACGCCGGGCGAGGTAATCGTTGACTGTCATGACGTGAACGCCCGCGCCCGTTTTCGCCAGCCAGACCACCGCGGGGACCGCTGTCAACGTTTTGCCTTCGCCCGTCTGCATTTCGACGATCCGGCCATTCGCCAGCGCGAGAGCGCCCTGGAGCTGAACGTCAAAGAACTCCATCCCGAGTTCCCGCTGCGCCGCGACGGCGGCGACCGCGACGACTTCGGTCAGTTCCGTCGACCGCCGGCAGATTTCGCGCAATTGATCGTCGGGGATTGCGCGCCACTCCGCGCGCAGACGATTGATCTTCTCAATAAGATGTTTCTCCGCGGACATGCCCGCGAAGAGAGAACGCAATAAATCGCGCACTTCGCCTCCTGGTTCTGACTACGCTGTCGGGCCGCTTCACGCGCTTAAGCGGTAGCGGGAGGAGGTCGCTGAAATCGCGGCTGCGAACTCAGCCAAAAGGAGAGGCGTGCTTCTGATCGTGCAATCAGCGCGGTGGAAGGGCTGACGAAGAAAACGCCCCGGGCATGCGCCTGGATCGGCGCCGGCTCGGATTCGGTTTGCTGCCGGTCAATCTGAACCGCTGTCCGGACCTGCGCGAAATCGACGTCCCGAACTCCCGACGACGCCGGCAACGCGCACAGCGAGAGCAGTATCGCCAGCAGCCAGGTGATTCGTCGCATCCGCACCGGTTTCAGTATACGTCCGATCCGCTACTTTACTGGCCGGAAAATAACCGGACACGCGACTTTAGTCGCGTCCCTGGCGGGCGCTCGACCATTCCCTGCTTCGGGGGATTTATACAGCCGGCTTTGACCGGATTTCGTTCCACATAGACGCGACTGAAGTTAGTCGCGTGTCCAGTCACCTTACAGCTTGGGCGCGTAGTAACCCCTCCGCGCGCGAATCACCACGTCCTTCCGCTTCTTGGCCTTCACCGTCACCTGATGATAGAGGCCATCCGCCTTGAGCGGCTCGGGGCGATAAAAAATGTTGTACTGGTGCCGAAGCTCATTGGCAATATTCTCGAACGACTGATCCAGATCCTCGATCTTGAACGGGAAAAACGCCTGACCGCCCGTTTCCTCCGCCAGATACCGCAGCACCTTGTCGCCGTCCGTATCGTCGCGCGTAATGTTGGTCGAGATGGCGTAGATCACCACGTCGGCCTTCTGCGCCATCTCGAGCGCCTGATCCCGCGACACGCGGCTCTCGGTGTCCTGCCCGTCGCTGATCACGATCATCGCCCGGCGAAACTTGTCGCGCGGCTGATCCATCAGGAGCTTCTCTTTGCAGGCGAAATAAATCGCGTCGTAAAAGGCCGTGCCCCCGCCGGGACGCATGCCGTTGATGCCCTTTTCGAGCTTCGCCTGGTCGTCGGTGAGGTCGGTGACCAGTTCGGCCGCGCTGTCGAAGCTCACCAGCATCACTTTGTCTTCGCGCGGACGCAGAACGCTCTGGATGAAACGATTCGCCGCCTGCTGCTCGAAACGGAACTGTTCGCGAATGCTGTTGCTCGTATCCACCAGCACGGCCAGACGCAGCGGCAGATCGGATTCCGCCGTGAATTGCTGAATCACCTGCGGCTTTTTGTTCTCGATCACCTCGAAATCGTCTTTGCCCAGATCCGTGATGAAGCGGCCCTTCTTATCCGTTACGGTAAACAGGATGTTGACCCGGGTCACATCGAGAACGAAGGGAGTGGGGGTTTCCGAATCCGATGCGCCTTGCGTTGCCGCGGCGCCGGCAGGCGCGGGCGCGGCCTTCTGTTCCGGCGCCGCCTGCTGCTGCGCCGAAAAAGCGGGCGCGAGGCAGAGTGCCGCCAACAAGGCCCCGACAAACGACAATTTCATATGTGTTTCATTCTAGCTTTGTCGATGCGGCCCGTTTTCATGTGACACTCGGGAATGTGACGAATCCCGAAAATGCGGCGCGGCCGGTGGCGCTGATCACGGGCGCTTCGAGCGGCATCGGCGCGGTCTTCGCCCGTAAATTGGCGACGCGCGGTTATGATCTGGTCCTGTTGGCCCGGCGCGAAGACCGCCTGCGCGCGCTTGCGGCCGAGCTTCCGGTTCACGTCGATGTGCTGGCCGCCGACCTGTCGTGCGAAGAGGGAATCGCCGCCGGCGAACGCGCCATCCGCGATTGCGCCCGTATCGAACTGCTCGTCAACAACGCCGGTTTCGGCACGCTCGGCCGCTTTTGGGAAGCCGACATCGAGAGCCAGATTCGCATGCACGAAGTCCATGTCATGGCGACGATGCGGCTCACGCACGCGGCCCTCGCGCGCATGGTCCCGCAGGGCGGGGGCGGTGTTATCAGCGTTTCGTCGGTTGCGGCTTTCGGCCAAGGCCCCGCGAACGTGAGCTATTGCGCCACCAAAGCCTGGATAAACAGCTTCACCGAAGGACTCGATATGGAACTGCGCGCCATGCGCTCGCCGGTAAAGGTGCAGGCGCTCTGCCCCGGTTTCACCATCACCGAATTTCACGAGACGCTGGGGATGGATGCGCGGCAGATTCCCGCCTTCCTTTGGATGAAAGCGGACGACGTGGTGGAAGCGTCGCTCACCGGCTTCGATCGTGGCAAGGTGATCGTGGTGCCCAACTGGAAATACAAAATCGGCGCTTCCATGATGAAGCACCTGCCGCACGCTCTCAAGCTGCGCATGGGCAGACCCGGAGGCAAACGCGCTTGATCGTCGAATGTGTGCCGAATTTTTCCGAGGGCCGCGATCCCGTTATTGTGGCGTCGATTGCACGCGCGGTTTCGGCCATGCCCGGAGCCCTGCTGCTCGACACCACGTCCGATCAGGATCACAATCGGTCGGTCCTCACCTTCGCGGGCTCGCCGCAAGCGGTAATGGACGCGGCTGTGGCCGCCGTGCACGCGGCGGTCGAGAAGATCGATCTCACCCGCCATGCCGGCGTGCATCCGCGCCTCGGCGTGGCGGACGTGATTCCGTTTGTTCCCGTGAATGGCGTGACGCTGGAGGAATGCGCTGCCTTCGCGCGCGAAGCCGGCGCGCGGATCTGGGACGAACTGCGCGTACCCGTCTATCTCTATGAAGCCGCCGCGCGCCGCGATGAGTGCCGGCGCCTGGAGAACGTGCGCAAACACGCGCCGCACGGACTTATGCCGGATATTGGCGAAGGCCGCCATCCCACCGCCGGCGTCAGCGTGGTGGGCGCGCGCAAGTTTCTCATTGCTTGGAATATCAATCTGCGCACCACCGATGTCGCCGCCGCGCGCGCGATTGCGCGTTCCATACGCGAATCGTCCGGAGGATTTCCGGCGGTGAAGTCGATCGGTCTGCCGCTCGAATCGCGCGGACAGGCGCAGGTTTCGATCAATCTGGTCGATTTCGAGCGCACGCCGCTGTATGTCGTCTTCGACGCGGTGAAGCGCCTCTGCGACGAACGCGGAATCGAAATCGCCGGCAGCGAACTGATCGGCATGATCCCCGCCGCCGCGCTCGAAAGCTCGCGCGGCCGCGATCTGCAATGGGAGAACCTGCGCCCGGAACTGGTTCTCGAAAACCGGCTGAAAGATGCGGGACTAACAGCATGACCGAGATCGGCAGCCTGATTTCGCGGTGTCCCGACATTCGGGGCGGGCGGCCGTGAATCGCCGGGACCAGCATCTCCGTCCGGCGGATTGCTTGCTGGCACAACATGGGTCAGGTTTCCGAGGAGATCGTGGAGACGTTCGGCGGTCTCCTGTCGCTGGCGCAGGTGCGTGCCGCCCTGGCCTGGCACTATTCCAATAAATCGGAAATCGATGCGGACTTGGAGGCCGAGAACCGAGCGACTGAGCTCTGGAGCGACAGCATCGGGGCTCCCCGCAGCCTTGAACCAGATCAAACGCTATATCGACGAGGACGCGATGAACGGGCGCCTGATCGCGGCGCTTCGTGCTTGCGCTATCGAAGTAATCACACACCTTCAACGTTTCCGATTTCTATCGCCTCCACACGCGATGGGTCAACAGAGGTCCAGAGCATGCCGGAATGATTGTCGCGCCGCAACAGCGGTTCTCGGTCGGCGAGCAACTGCGCCGCATCGTGCGTCTTCGCGCCACTTCAACGCTGGCGAGTATGCGGAACCACGTCGAGTTCCTCGGCAATTGGGGCTGAGGCAGCTCGCGTAAAAGAGGCGCGCGCGGATGTCCTCGCCGGCGGACAGCAGGCAAATGATGAACTCCACGGCCGGCCGCGTGCCACGTGTTGCCGGCCAGGGTACCGGGATCGACTACGATGCGTTCCTGCCCAGGCACGTACCAACCATAGCTTCGACAATTGCCTTTATGGCGCGCGGCGAGGCCCGAAACTGATTCGGGCTGTTCCCGGTCGCAGAACCACGAAGCTTCCCGCGCACAAGTTTCGCCATGGCTTCTCCCAGCAAACCTCTCGCGGAGGCCGGGAACCGGATCAGGATCACACCCGGCGAATCGACACGGCCCGCGAAGACCAGTTGGCCGAAATCCTTGTCCTCGGTCAGGAGTATCCGGTCATCCGTAAGCGCGAGTTCCATCACGTCCTTGTCCACCGAACGCTGCTGAAACTCGCTCACGGCGAGCACATCATGACCATCGGCGCGCAGGGACCGCACTGCGGCGAAATCACAACATTCGTCCGCGAGGAAGCGCATGGGGCAGCTTTATCGGGAACTGACTTCCACGACGGTCTCATGGGCGATCGTATCCGCAGCGTAGTCCAGCGCCGCCTTCAGGTCATCCGGAGTCAATCGGGGATATGCATCCAGAAGATCCGCGACGGTTGCGCCCTCGGCAAGCCTCCGCAGCAAAAGCTCCACAGGCACGCGCGTTCCGCGAATTATGGGCTTGCCCGGGCTTGCCCTGCATGACTGCCGGATTGACTTCGATGCGATCGGTCACGGCTCGACTCTACGCTCAATTCTACTCGCGCCGCCTATACTCGCGACCCGCTCGCCTGAGGCTGCTTCTGCAATATCGCCACCACATCCAGAATCGTCCTGACCACCGCCTCATCCCCGATGCGCGTATTCATCATCAGGTTGTAAAGCGAACGGTCGGGCCAAACCTTCCCGTAATACTTCCGCACGAATGCCGCCCGCTCCCGATCCACCGACTCGATCAACTCCTGGGATTCCTTCTCGCTCTGGCCCGCCGCCACGCAGCGCCGCAATTTTTCTTCGTAAGGCGCGTAGAGAAACGCATGAAACGCATCGGTGCGCTCGCGCAGAAACCAGGCCGCGCCGCGCCCCACGATCACGCAACTGCCGCGCTCGGCGATTTCCTTCACCACTTTCTCGAACAGTACAGCCAGATGCTCGGCATCCAGCAGTTCCATATCCGGGCTGTCCACGCGCGGCTCGAAGCTGCCCCGCATGAAGCTCTTGATCAGCCCGTAGAACATCGAATCGCAGCGTTCTTCTCGCTCCCGCACCAGTTCGGCCTTGCATTTCAGCCGGCGCGCAATCTCGGCCGTGATCTCCTGGTCCCACAATTTCCATCCCAAACGGTCGGCGATAGTCTGCGCGATATTGGCCGCGCCGCAGCCGTATTCGCGTTCGATGCTGACGATCCGGATCACGTCCAAACCTCCGCGCTTTCAAATCTCCGCGCCTTTAATGTATCCGATAAACTGGAAACAGTGTTGGTGACCATTGGCCCGCAGGCGCCCGAGAGGCCCAAGTGGCTTCGCGCGCCCGCTCCCGTGGGCCGGAATTATCGCGAACTCAAGGAACTCATCGCGGACCTGAAGCTGCACACGGTCTGCGAGAGCGCAGCTTGTCCGAACGTCGGCGAATGCTGGAATCGCCGCACCGCCACGTTCATGATTCTCGGCAACGTCTGCACGCGCCGCTGCGGTTTCTGCGCCGTCCAGAAAGGCGGACCCCTGCCCGTCGATTACGACGAACCCCGCCGCGTCGCCGAAGCCGCCGCCATTATGGGACTGCGCTACGCCGTCATCACCAGCGTGAATCGCGACGACCGCAAAGACGGCGGCGCCGAGCTTTTCCAACTGACCATCGAAGCCATTCGCGACCGCATTCCCGGCTGCCGCGTCGAGGTGCTCGTGCCCGATTTTCAGGGCAGCCACGCGGCGATGAAGATCGTCATGGATGCGCGCCCGGACGTGCTCAACCACAACACAGAAACGGTTCCGCGACTCTATCGGCAGGTGCGCCTCGGCGCGCGCTACGAACGTTCGCTCGACATGCTGCGGTACGCGAAGGAACTCGCGCCGGAAACGCCGGTGAAATCCGGTCTCATGCTGGGCCTTGGCGAAACGCCCGACGAAGTGATTCAGGTGATGCGCGATCTGCGCGCGCATCGCGTGGACATCCTCACGCTTGGCCAATATCTCAGGCCCTCGCCGAAGCACCTGCCGATCGTGCGCTACATCCCGCCCGCGGAATTTGACGACTATCGTCGCGCCGGCGCCGAAATGGGCTTCGCGCATGTGGAAGCCGGTCCGCTGGTCCGCAGTTCCTATCACGCCGATGACTCCCACGCCGCCGCCGTCTGCTGAGGGACATACCCCGGAAGCACCTGGCCAAACTGCAGACCCTATCTGGTAACGCATCGGCGCCGGGGTGTTTCGCGCGGCAATGACAATAGGAAGCCATGAGCATCGAAATTCACCAGCCCGAGATCGAGCGCCGCGTCCGTGAAGGGCTCCAAAGTGGCCGGTTCCGAAACCTGGACGAACTCTTGACCAGCGCGCTGGATGCGCTCGCGTCATCCCACGACGGCCGCGCCGGAGCCCTCGACTGGTCGCAATGCCCGGCCGTCGAAAGCGTACCCGGCAGGCTGAGCGGAGCATGGGTATTCCGCGATACACGGCTTCCGGTGTCGACCGTGTTCTCAAACCTTGAGGACGGCGCGACGGTTGATGAAATCGCGGAATGGTTCCGTATATCGAAGGAACACGTCCTCGCGGTGCTGGAATTCGCGGCGCGCAGCGTTGCGGCGCCGGGTCCGATGGCTGGCCGCGATGCTCGTCCTCTTTGATCACAGCACGCCGGCTCCTCTGGCCCCGCACATTGTTGGTCATATGGTCGGTGAAGCGAAGGACAGGGGATGGGACACGCTGTCGAATGGTGAGTTGCTGGCAGAAGCCGAACGTGCCGGGTTCGAAGTCCTTTTGACGGCCGACACCGGTATGGCCTATCAGCAGAACCTGAAAGGCCGGAGAATAGTCATCGTTATTCTCACAGGGAACAGAGGGAACGCCCGAACGTCAGGAACCAAAAGCCAAGCCCGAATGAAGAAACGGGAC
>JASHSD010000896.1 GCA_030036985.1 Bryobacteraceae bacterium | reverse complement strand
CCGCGAGAGAAGGCGAACCAATTCCGACTTGGACTGATTGCGACCTTTCCCCGTAACGCAGCTGCCCGGAAGCGTGCGGATGATCCCGCTTCTCCCCACCCGATTCCGCCCCCTTCGAGCGCTCTCCTCACCTGCCCGGAGATTGGATGACCATGTGCACAACGGTGGTTGTGCGCTCGCGGCTCAGTCTTTCGGGTCTTTTGGTTGCCGGTCTGTTGTCTGCGGCGATAGTGTTCGGCGCTGCACCCGCCGCCAACACCATCGTCCAGAACTCCGTCCAAGCCCTCCAACGGGATTGGCAGGCCCAACCCCAATACGACAAATTCGAACGCGACATCGGCAATCACGGTTCCAAGACTTACCAAGTCCTGATGATTTCCGGATCGCCTTACAAGCGGCTCGTGAAAGTCAACGAGACGCCGCTGTCGCCGGACGATCAGAAAAAAGAAGAAGACAAACTGAAGCGCGCGGTCGAGGACCGGTGCCAGGAATCTCCCTCGGATCGCGAACATCGTATCGCGGATTACCAAAAGGGCCGGCAGCGCGACTACGAAATGACCGCGCAGCTAGCCCAGGCGTTCGATTTCCAGCTGGATGGCAGCCGGAACGTCAACAACCGCACCACCTGGCTCCTGCAGGCGACTCCCAAACCGGGTTATCAGCCACCAAACCTCGAAACCAAGGCGCTCACCGGCATGCGCGGCAAACTCTGGATCGATAAGACGACTTACCAGTGGGTCAGAGTCGAGGCATGGGTCGTCCATCCCGTCTCCATCGAAGGCTTTCTGGCAACTGTGGAACCCGGCACCAGATTCGAACTGACGAAGGCTCCTGCGGCGAACGGTCTCTGGTTTCCCACGCATTTCTCCGAGCGGTCGAAAGCCGAGGTGTTTTCCTTCATCGGACACAACAGCAGCGCCAACCAGACCTGGTTCGATTACCAACCCGCCGACGCGGTGCAGCTCCCCGCGTGTCCCGCGGGAAACCTGACTGGGGCGCACTGAATGTGACAGCGCTTCGCGACCTGAACCCGGCATATTTTGCACTGGTAATGTCCACGGAGGTCGTGGGGGAAGCCTGCGATCTCGAAGGACTTCCCGAAGCGGCGCGAATCCTCACCATCGTCGGGGCCGCCGCTTTCGCTGCATTGGCGGCTCTGACGCTTGCCCGCCTCGTTCTCTTTCCCCGTGAATTCTTCCGCGACTTCCCCAACCACAATCGCGGCGTTGGTTTCTTCACGATTGTCGCCGCAATCGCGTTTCTCTCCTCCAATCTGACCGCGATCCCCGGATTCCACACGTCCGGCCGGATATTGTGGGGCGCCGACGTCATCCTCTGGCTGCTGCTTACGTACGGCATTCTTGCCGCGCTGATCGTCACGCCCGATAAGCCTTCACTCCAGACCGGAATGCACGCCGGATGGCTGCTCGCCGTGGTCGCGACCGAATCCCTGGCCGACTCGACGCTGCATCTGCTCCCGGAACCGGGCAACGGTCATCCGGCCGTTCTGTTTTTTGCGCTTGCTCTCTGGCTTTCCGGAATCATGCTGTACGTCTGGATGATTTCGCTGATTTTTTACCGGTACACGTTCTTTGTGGTAGGGCCGTCGGACCTTCTCCCCTCCCACTGGATCGATATGGGCGGCATGGCGATCGCTGCCGCGGCAGGCGCGCTGCTGGTGCGGAAGAGCGCCGGATCGGCCCTTGCCGATCTCGCTCCTTTCATCAAGGGACTCGCGCTTCTCTGCTGGGCGACCGCGACCTGGTGGATTCCCATGCTCGCCGTACTCGCCGTGTGGCGCTTGTCCGCCTCCGGCGCGCTCCATTACACTCCGCTCTACTGGGGCGCGGTCTTCCCGCTGGGCACCTATGCCGTGGCCACCTGGTACATCGCCGGCCTGACGAAGCTGACCTTCCTGTACGCGATCCCCCATTACTTCGTCTACATCGCCCTTGCGGCATGGACCCTGACCGCGGTTGCCATGCTGTGGAGCCTGCTCCGCCGCAATCCGCAACCTACCGCATGAACATACCGCCGTTCACGTCCAGCACGTGCCCGGTGATGTAGCCCGCCTCTTCACTCGCCAGAAATTTCACCGCCGCGGCGACTTCCTCGACCCTGCCGATCCGCCTCAGCGGAACGGACTCGGTAATCTTCGCCCTCTGCTCGTCGGTCAATCCGCCCGTCATATCGGTCTCGATAAATCCGGGCGCGACCGCATTGACCGTGACATTTCGCGACGCCAGTTCCTGCGCCAGCGATTTCGTCAATCCGATCAGTCCCGCCTTTGCGGCGCAATAATTGGCCTGGCCCGCGTTACCGGCCTCAGCGACGACGGACGTGATATTGACGATCCGTCCCCAGCGCTCGCGGATCATGGGCGAGATCGCCTGCTGGATGCAGAAGAACGATCCGGAGAGGTTCGTCTGAAGCACGGCGTCCCAGTCGTCGCGTTTCATGCGCAGCGCGAGACCGTCGCGCGTGATGCCCGCGTTGTTGACCAGAATCTCGATGCGTCCGAACTCTTTCGAAGCCTTGGAAAACGCCTCTTTGATGGACTCTTGCGAACTCAGGTCGATGGCGGCCACGAAGGCGGAGCCGCCGCGCCCGCGAACCTCGTCGG
>JASHSD010000895.1 GCA_030036985.1 Bryobacteraceae bacterium | reverse complement strand
CTTCTCTTTTGGCGCGCAGGTTTACAACCTCTTCAATCACCCGAATTTCGACCAGCCGGTGAACGATGTCTCCAATCCTCTGTTCGGTTACACCACCGCCGCTGTCGGACCTCCCACGAGCCTTCTGGGTTCGTTCGTGGGCGCGGGCAGTTCGCCGCGGTTCCTCGAGATCAAGGGCGTGGTGCGGTTCTGAACGGAAGCGCTTCCTTACGGGCGCGGCTCGGAACTACGGGCGCGGCTCGGAACTGACAAGTTGACGTGGGGCGGGCTCCCACACCCGACCAGGCGGACGAAGGCGTCCGCCGCGGTCCGGGGGGACCGCCCACCAAAGAACTATGTGGCATTAAGAAGCATCTCCTTCCCTGCGTTCCCCCCTACAATGGAAGGAGCCGTCCTTCCAAGATGCCCCGACGCCTTCTCCACGTACTCGGCGCCATTCTTCTCGTCGCCTCGGTGACGCTGGTCGTCTGGCAAGGCTCTTTCTCCGTCGGTTCCTTTGCTCCGGCCGATCCCGGCCAGACCTTCTTCTTCTACGGCATCTCCATTCTCATCGTGCTGCTGATGGTGACGCTGGGTTTTATGCTGGCCCGGCTGATCGTCAAGCTCTGGATCGAACGCAGCCACGATCGCCCCGGTTCGCGCATCGGCACGAAGCTCGTGGTTGGCGCACTCGCGCTCAGTATCATGCCAGTCTTTTTCATGGTTCTGTTCAACGTTTATGTGCTGAACCGAACCATGGAAAAATGGTTCAATCTTCCGGAGCAGCATGAACTGGTCGATCTCACAACCATCTCCAAGGCCTTGGAGCGGGAGACGCGCGAAAAGGCCCAAGCCCAAGCCGAACTGCTCGCGGCCCTCCCCGAAACCAAAACGCTGATCGCCAATCCGTCTGCCGACCAATACTGGCTGGCGCGATTCTGCCAGGAGCGCGGCATTCTTGCGGTTGAGATCGAACCAGGCGCCGGCTTTTCTCCCATCCGTAAGCCCATCGCGCGCTACGGCGCCTTTCCGGGGCCGAAGAGTTCTCCGGCGGTGGTGGTCGCCAGGGGACCAGTGCGGCTGGCCATTGCGATTCCGGTCGACGTGGTGCAGCAGCGCGTCGCAATCCAGGAGTACCATCGCGCGTTCGACCGCCTGAGCACGCAGCGGCGGGCGGCGCGATCCATCTCCCTGCTGCTGCTGACCCTGATTGCGCTGTTCATTCTCTTCGCCGCCAGTTGGCTCGCGTTCTATCTGGCGCGGCAGATCAGCGGACCCATTTCCGCGTTGCTGCGCGCTGTTGAGGAAGTCAGCAAAGGCAATCTCGGTTTTCGCGTGCAGGTCACGGCGGTGGACGAGCTGTCGCAGTTGGTGCGCGGCTTCAACCGCATGACGGGCGATCTTGAAGCCAATCGCGCCGAGATCGAGTCGCGCCGGCGATTCACTGAGGCCATTCTCGAAAGCATCCCGACCGGCGTCATCTCGGTGGACGCCAACGGCGCCATCCAGCTGGTGAACAAAGCTCTGACCGAGATTTTTCCGGATTCGCACGCACGCAATGCCGTTCGCCTGGAAGACCTGTTCGCGCGCGAGGATGCGGCGGAGATCGGTTACCTGTTGAATCGCGCGCACCGCACCGGCAACGCCAGCCGGCAGTTCGAAGTGAAGACGCCGCAGCGGACGCTGCATCTCGCCGTCACCGTTTCCGCTGTCGCCCGCAGGCGCGGGTCGGGCTTCGTGATCGTCATCGAGGATACGAGCGATCTGCTGCGCGCCCAGAAAATCGCCGCGTGGAGCGAAGTGGCGCGGCGAGTCGCGCACGAGATCCGGAATCCGCTGACGCCGATCACGCTCTCGGCCGAGCGGATCGTACGGCAACTAAATCGGCAGGGCTCCGCGTCGCCGGTGGAACGGGTGGTGCGGGAGTGCGCCGAAATCATTCTCGATGAGACGGCGTCGGTGAAACGGCTGGTGGATGAGTTCGCGCAGTTCTCGCGCCTGCCCGCCGCGCAACCCAGGGTCTGCGATCTGAACGAGGTGGTTGCGAACGGCATCGCCGTGTTCGAAGACCGGCTGGACGGCATTGAGGTGAATGTGGATCTCGCGTCCGGGCTGCCGCAGGTCTGCGTAGACCCGGAGCAGATCAAACGTGTGGTCGTGAATCTGATCGATAACGCGGCGGAAGCCATGCGGGATTCGGCGCTGAAGGTCCTTACCGTTCAGACGCGCGCCGGGCTGGCGGACACGGTCGATATCGTCTTCGCCGATACCGGGTGTGGCATTACGGCCGAGCAGAAAGAGAAGCTGTTTCTTCCGTACTTCTCGACCAAGGGGCGGGGAACGGGTCTGGGTCTGGCGATCGTAAGCCATATTCTGGCCGAGCACAAAGCGAACATCCGGGTCGAGGACAATAAACCATGCGGCGCGTGGTTCAGCGTGGAGATTCCGGTCGCGATTGCGGAGAAGCCGGCTGTGACGGTGGCCGGCGCCGTAGTGGCGGGATGATGTTCCGCCTGCCAAGCCCGACTTGGGTTCGATTGTCGTGTCTTGGGGCAGCGCTTCGGCGCTGTCCGGTATGGGCCTTCGGCCCACGAAGGGTGAAATCCAGCCCGCATGTGGGGCCAGGGCTTCGGCCCTGCCGCCGGGCTTTCGCCCGGCGTTTCGCCCGGAACTCGACGGATTTTCAACGGTGCAGCCGGCCTTCGTTCAGGCAGATCGGCTGTATCGGGTTGATTGAACAACTCAACGTTGTTCGCGGACGCCGGGCGAAAGCCCGGCGGCAGGCTGCAAGCCTGACCCCACAAACGATCGTATGAGGACACCGCGCATTCTGATCGTCGACGACGAACCCGGCATACGCCAATCCCTCAGCGGCGTCCTCGAGGACGAAGGCTTTCACATCGAGGCGGTCGAAAACGGTGAGACCTGTCTCGACAGCCTCGCCCGTTCGACTTTCGAACTGGTGATCCTCGACATCTGGCTGCCGGGCATCGACGGCCTCGAAACGCTCGACCGCATTCAGCGCATCCCGCAGGCGGATCGGCCGGTGGTCGTAGTGATTTCGGGACATGGCACCATCGAAACGGCGGTGAAAGCCACCAAACTTGGGGCTTATGATTTTCTGGAGAAGCCGCTCTCGATCGAGCGCGTTCTGCTGGTCGCGAGGCATGCCCTCGAGCACCGGCGGCTGCGCCTCGAAAATCAGCAGCTGCGCGAGGCCGCCAACG
>JASHSD010000894.1 GCA_030036985.1 Bryobacteraceae bacterium | reverse complement strand
TCGAGATCATGGGCAGGAAGCGCACAAACAGAGCGAACAGCGTGATGAACACGCCGATGGAGCCGAACAGAATGAGGTTGTCCCAGATTGTGGCGATGAAGTTCGACCAGGCGGACGGCAGGAAATCGCGATGGAGAGCGCTGATGATGATCATGTAACGCTCCAGCCACATGCCGTAGAGAACGACCATGGAGATGGCGAACAGCGGCTTCGTACGCACGCGGAATCGCCGGAACCAGAGCAGTTGCGGGATGGCGACGTTGCAGGCGATCACGGCCCAGTAAGCCCAGGCGTAAGGTCCGAAGGCGCGATTGTGCACCACAAACATCTCGAATTGGTCGCCGCCGTACCAGGCGGCGAAGGGCTCGATCGCATAGGTATACGCGAGAATCAGACCCGTGGCCAGCATAAGCTTGGCGCAGTTGTTGATGTGCCGCTCGGTGATCAGATTTTCCAGTCCGAAGGCGGCGCGGATCGGAATAGCGAGCACCAGCACCATGGCAAAACCCGAGTAAATCGCGCCCGCTACGAAATAAGGCGGGAAGATGGTGGAATGCCATCCGGGCAGAATGGCGATGGTGAAATCGAAACTCACTACCGTGTGGACTGAGAGAACGAGCGGCGTGGCCAGGCCGGCCAGCAGCAGGGACGCCGTTTCGTGGAATTTCCAATGCCGCGACGCGCCGCGCCATCCCCAGCAAAGAATGCCGTAGAAAGCGTAAGCGAATTTGTTCTTCGCCTGGTCCCGCAGTGTCGCCAGGTCGGGAATCATGCCGAGATACCAGAACAGAACCGATACCGTCGCGTAGGTGGATACGGCAAAGACATCCCAGACGAGAGGACTGCGGAACTGCGGCTGAATGGTGAGCGTGTTGGGATACGGCAGAATCCAGTAAAACAGCCACGGACGGCCGAGGTGCAGCAGCGGGAACATGCCCGCGCAGATTACGGCAAAGATGGTCATGGCTTCGGCGAACCGGTTGATCGAACTGCGCCAGCTCTGGTTCAACAGCAGCAGGAACGCGGATATGAGCGTGCCGGCGTGGCCGATTCCGATCCACCAGACGAAGTTAGTGATGAAATAACCCCACGCATTGGGAATCTCGATTCCCACAATCCCGATGCCTTTGCCGAGCAGATAGCTGGTTGAAAAGACGAATACAGTCACCCACGCGACGCCGATCGCGAGTGAGATCCACAGCAGCAGTGGAATTTTGCGGCGCAGCAACGGCGTGGCGCAGATTTGTGCTGTCACGCGCCCGAACGTCTCGCCGGGAGCGATTACCGGCGGGGCCGATCCTGGGTCGGGCCAGCGCCGCGATACCGCTTGCCTCTCTTCAACGTTCACCGGAGCGGATCCCCCTGGAAGGCAACCGGTGGCCGGCTGATGGCTGGATTGGGGTTATGTAATTCGGCCAGATAAGTGGTGCGCGGGCGCGTGTTCAGTTCCGCAAGCAGCGCGTAGTTCAGCTTTTCCTCCTTGAGCTTCGCCACGCGGTTGGCTTTCTGGTTGATATCCCCGAACACGATCGCCTGAGTGGGACAGGCCTGTTGACAAGCGGTCTGCACTTCGCCGTCGCGAATGAAACGGTCCTGATCCTCGGAGCGGATCTCGCCCTCGCGAATCCTTTGTACGCAGTAGGTGCACTTCTCCATCACGCCGCGGCTGCGCACGGTGACATCCGGATTCCGCTGTAGCTTGATGGACTCGGTCACCCAATCCTGGAACAACAGGAAATTGAAGCGGCGCACCTTGTAGGGACAGTTGTTGGAACAGTAGCGGGTCCCGATACACCGGTTATAGACCATATCGTTCAGCCCGTCGCTGCTGTGCTGGGTGGCCTGCACCGGGCATACCAGTTCGCACGGGGCGTCTTCGCACTGTTGACAGGGAACCGGCTGATAAAAGACCGATGGGTTCTGACCGTTGCCTTTGAAGTAAGTGTCGATGCGAATCCAGTGCATGGCGCGGCGCGAAAGCACCTGCTCCTTACCTACAACGGGGATGTTGTTCTCGGCCTGGCAGGCGACCACGCATGCGTTGCAGTTGACGCAAGCCGTCAGGTCGATCGACATACCCCACGCATAGCCCGTATAGCCCCACGGCGGATACAGAGACTCGCGCGGCCCGGGGTTCTCCGTGAGCCGCCGGACAAAGTCCGGTTCCCGGCGATAAGTATCGACGGTGTCTTCAATAACCAGAGTCCGTCCTTCCATGTACTGCTGCATCTGGGTAGTGGCGAGGTTCCATGAAGCGCCTGTCTTTTCGATACGCAGATCGCCGCCGGACCAAAGCGCGTCGGACGTCCGCAGCATGTTCGCGTTGAAACCGGATCCGTTCGCGGCCTTGCCCAGATGCGTATGACCGTAACCGAGGTGAACCGTTACCGTGTCGTTCGGGTGACCCACCGCAACCCAGGCCGGGGCTTCGATAGTTCTGCCCCGGTAAGTGAGCCGCAGCTTGTCGCGGCTTTCGATGTTGAGGCGTTTGGCTGTAGCCGGACTGATATGCGCCGCGTTGTCCCACGTCAGTTTGGTGATGGGCTGGGGCAGCTCCTGCAGCCAGCCGTTGTTTGTATAAGCGCCGGCCTGCATGTAAGGATCGGTGCGGAACACGATTTCTATTCCGGCGTGTTGCGGGGGCGGGGGCAGGGCGGACCAATCCGTCTTTGCCGCGGCCTTTATTTCCGGAAGCGCGGAGCCTTCAATCAGACCGTCGTGAACCGACTTACGCCACCACGCTTCGAAATCCGCGCCTTTGTGCTCCTGCGCCCAGTACGCGCGCACAATTTCGTAACTGCTGCGCGGCGGAAACTGAAGCAGGGCATCGAGGATCTCCACTGCTGATTGTGAGCCGTAGAGCGGTTCGATAAGAGGCTGGACGATGCTGACGGTTCCGTCGAATGCGCGCGCATCGCTCCAGTCTTCGAAGGTGTGCCGTTCCGGAATATGCCAGTCGCACAGCACCGAGGTCTCGTTCAGGTGCTGGCTGAGGTGGAAAACGGTTCCCACTTTGCGCAGGTGATCGGAGAACGCCAGATCGGCCGGGGCATCATAGGCGGGATTGCCGCCCAGGATCAGCAGCACGGTCACCTGTCCTGCATCCATCGACGCAACCAGGTCTTTGAGCGACGCGATCTGGTCCACCGGTTCGGCTTCGAGCGGCTCGGTGAGAATCACGGTTTGGCCGATGTTCCCGAGCGAAGTGTTGATGGCGTGAGCGAGCGCGTGCACGGCGGCGGATTGATCGTCGCCGGGGATCACCGCGCACGCTCCGCGGTGCGCCATGAGATCGTTCGCGGCCGGGGTTATCCACGGCTGATAGTTCGACGCCGCGGCCGCGGGGCCAACGCCAGGCACTCCCACCGCGGCGGCGAGCGATCGCGCCACGGCATCTACCTCCGCCCAGCGCACCGGCAGCCGGTGATCGGCTTTCCCGCCGGTCGAGGTGAGGGAGCTTTCCACCGCGTAGAGCCGGTTCATATCGAGGCGATCGCCGCGGCGGCGGCGCAGAGCGAAATCGCGCGCGAGGCGCGTGCTCACGGGACCGCATGCGAGGAAGTCGGCATCGAGTGCAACGACTACGTCCGCACTGTCCAGCCGGTATGCCGTGTTGACGTACCTGCCGAACGCCAACTGTGCTCCCGCACGCGCCGAGTGTCTGCCGGCCGCGTAGTATTGATGCCATTTGGCTCCGGGCAGCGCTTTGGATACTGCCGCGAGCTGCGATGCGAGCGTGGGCGCACACACGGTCTGCGTGAGAATGTGAAGACCGGCCCCGTTTGCTCCGAGAGGCGCGATCGCTTTGCGCAGCGCCGCTGTCAAATCATCCGCGCCGCGCGTCTGGCCCAGCCATGTAACCTCTCTCGCGCGGTCGGGATCGTACAGATCGAGCACAGTCGCCTGAGAATGCACGCTCGTAGCTCCCAGGCTTCCCGGGTGCGCCGGATTTCCTTCGACCTTGGTAGGACGGCCAAGATGTGTTTCGACGATAACGCCTTGGGCGATGCCATCCAAAGGCACGGCGGTGGCAAAGTAAATGGGCCTTCCCGGTATTGCATGTTCGGGCGGGTCGACGTAAGGCACGATGAACTGAGTGGGCTGGCGCGTGCATCCGGTAAGACCGGCTAGGCCCAGCGAAGCTCCCATAAGTTCCAGGAAGCGCCGGCGGCTGGTGCTGCCGATCGCCACTGTCGGATCGTCGTCATCGTCATCGGAAGCTTTCGCACGGTGCGCTCCGTGCAATTCTTCAAGGCTGCACCAGTAAGTCGGGCCGCCGGTCAGCTCCGAGAGCGGAATGAAATCGCGATTCATCGATGGCATGTGGAGCAGCTCGTCCGGCTGATGATGTGATATTCGGCGACCAGCTTGCGACCCAGCGCTTCCTGATCGGAAGGCGCCGCATAGCTCATGTTGAACACCTGATCGCGCGGGCGAACATAGCGCGCCGGATCGCGATGGCAGTCGAGACACCATTTCATGCGCAGAGACGGCGCCTGCCATGTAAGAGGCATCTCATCCACGCGCCCATGACACGTGGAGCAGCCAATGCCTTTATGCACGTGAATGCTGTGATCGAAGTAGACGAAGTCCGGCAGATCGTAAACACGCGTCCATTGAATCGACTCGCCCGTTCGATAACTCTCGCGCACGGGCTCGAGCGCCGGCGCAACGGCCCACATCTGCGAGTGACAGTTCATGCAGATTTTGGTGGCGGGAAGATTGGCGAAGGAGGAGTTTGTCACGGTTGTGTGGCAATAGCGGCAATCGATACCCAACCCGCCGGCGTGATGCTCATGACTGAAAGGAACCGGCTGCTCCCTTGGCACATCCTGCCGGGTTTCATAGGAGGATTCGGCAATCTCATATCCCCAAACCGCTAATGCCGTAACGGCGACTACCACAGCCAGCAGCGACAGCCTGGCGACCGAATTGGCCGTCCGAGGGAAGAACTGCGCCATCGTCTCACCGAATCTTCGACCGTTGCTTCAGAAATAACATAAGCGGCCCATAACCTTCGAGCAACGCTTGTGCATATCCGCACGCGCGTGAGTCGAATAAGGGCATTCTTCACACAAGTTCCACAACCACCACCCCGAAACCGTGTAGGGCAGGTTGATAACCTGCGGCGGATTGGTAATCCGCCTGGCCTGGATTGGATAAATCGGTTATGGATAGTCCCGCACCTGTCGTTGTTCCCATCGGGCCCGCATTCGAAGGCGAGGAGCTGGTGGACACCAATTCAGGAACGGCCAGCGGGGTTTTTGGCGAGACGCGACTTCACACTTGTGGGTCAAACGGGCTGCGGCTTATCGACATACCCGCCTATGGAGGTTCGCTTATATACTTACTGATGGAGCGTCATAGGCATAGGATTATCCTAATTATTGTGTTAAGATAAGGCTGTCCCGGACTTGAACGAGCCGGAACCGGCTTCCGGTCTTGTGGTTCTACTGCATCATTCAGCGTTATAGCTTGTCACGAAAT
>JASHSD010000893.1 GCA_030036985.1 Bryobacteraceae bacterium | reverse complement strand
CAACACAGATGCCGAGGGCCGCCTGATCCTCGCCGACGCCATTACCTACGCTCAACAACTCGGCTGCACGCATCTGGTGGATGCCGCGACGCTCACAGGCGCCATCGTAGTGGCGCTTGGCCACGCCAGTTCCGGCGTATTCACGAACGACGACGCCCTTCTGGAACGCTGGATGGCGGCGGCGAAGCAGGCGGGCGAGAAGATGTGGCACATGCCGCTTGATGACGAGTATCGTGAACTGCTGAACACCGTGTACGCGGACATCCAGAACATCGGCGGACGCTGGGGCGGCGCCTGTTCCGCGGCCATGTTTCTCAAGGAGTTCGCGGGCGATACGCCCTGGGTTCATGTCGATGTCGCCGGAACGGCCTGGCTCGACGACGCCAAGCCCTACCTCGCGAAGGGACCGACAGGCATTCCGCTGGGGTCGATGGTCAATCTGGCCCTGAATTGGAAATGAGATCGGATTCTTACCGACCCGGGTCCGATTTGGGTTGCGCACCCGCGCTCTTGTTGGCACAATGGCCTTGCCATGCAACTGCGCGTGCTCGGAATCATCCTCGCCGGCGGTAAGGGTACCCGGCTCTATCCGCTAACCAAGGAACGCGCAAAACCGGCGGTGCCTTTCGGCGGCAAGTATCGGATCGTCGATTTCGTTCTCAGCAATTTCATCAACTCCGGCATCTACTCGATTTACGTACTGACGCAGTTCCGCAGCCAAAGCCTGCTGCAGCACCTGAGCGAAGGGTGGCAGACCGGCGGCATCCTTAAGAACCAGTTCATCATTCCGGTGCCCGCGCAGATGCGCGCCGGCGAAACGTGGTACCAGGGCACCGCCGACGCCATCTATCAGAACGTCAACCTCGTCGAACAGGCCGAGCCCGATGTGGTTGCAATCTTCGGCGCCGACCACATCTATCGCATGAACATCGGCCACATGATCGCGGCTCACGAGAGCCTGGGCGCGGACTGCACCGTGGCGGCGATCCCCGTGCATACGAAGCACGCGTATGAATTCGGCGTGATTGAAGTGGCTCCGGACAACCGCATCGTCGCTTTCCATGAGAAGAATCCGGACGCGCCCACCATCCCCGGCAATCCCGAGCAGGTCTACGCGTCGATGGGCAATTATCTGTTCGCGACGAGAACCCTGCTGAAGGCGCTCCATGAAGACGCGGCCGACACGGAAAGCTCGCACGACTTCGGCCGCGATATTCTGCCCAGGCTGGTGGCCCGGAAGCAGCCGATCTACGCCTACGATTACCAGACCAACAAGATTCCCGGCGAGCCGCCGGAGAACACGCCTTACTGGCGGGACGTCGGGACAATCGAAGCTTACTGGGAAGCCAACATGGACGTGCGGTCGGTGAAGCCTTGTCTGAATCTGTACAACCGGCAATGGCCGCTTCGGACGTCCAGTTACCCGGACCCGCCGGCGAAGTTCACCTTCGACGACGAAGACCGCCGCGGCGAGGCGATTGATTCGATCGTTTCCGGAGGGTGCATTTTATCCGGGGGTCGGGTGAGGAATTCGGTGCTCGGACGGGGCGTCAGGGTGCACGCCGGCGCGCTCGTGGAGGACAGCGTGATTCTGGATAACTGCGATATCGGCCGGCGATCGAGGCTCAGGCGGGCGGTGCTGGATAAGAACGTGCGCGTTCCACCCGATTCCACCATCGGCTACGACCTTGAACAGGACAAGCGGCTTTATCATGTCACCGAGACCGGGATTGTGGTGGTGGAAGGGAACCGGTCGCCGGTGGATATTTCGGCGCTGGTGGTGTAAATGTCGCTGGAGCAGGCCATTCTGGAAGCGGTTCGGGCGTTGCCCGCCCGAAAAGCAAAAGGAGATCCTGAACCTTGCCGCCCGCCTGCGCGAGCAAACGGGTGCAAAGAAACCGCGGCGCAGCGTTAAAGGACTCTGGGCCGATCTCGGGGTTTCGCTGTCGTCCGAAGAAATCGAAAATAATCGGCGCGAGATGTGGAAGGGCTTCCCCCGGGAAGATATTTGATGCCCGCCGTCGCAGTGGATATCCACGCAGTCGTCGGCCGCAATCAGGTGCAGACGATCCGGTAACGGAAAATTCCCGGTTGTCCCGGCCGCCAGATGTATACTCGTATGTAGACATCCGATGAACGCAACGATTGTCGATCTCCGCTACCGCATGAAGGAAGTTCTCCGCGCTATTGACCGCGGCGAAGCGGTTACGGTCCTCTATCGCGGAAAAGAGAGGGCCAAACTGGAGCCCGTCGCTTCCGCGTCGGAAAAAGGAGCGCCAAAGACGAAGGACCAACCTCTCTTCGGACTTTGGAAAGATCGTGACGATATGGCCGAGCCCGCTTCCTGGGTCCGGAACCTGCGGCAGCCACGGCCGGTCCTCGCCCAAGCAGGCACGCGAAAGCATTCGGGCGCCCGTCGAGCGAAATGATCTTCGACACGGATGTGCTGGTCTGGGCGACCCGCGGGAACCTGAGGGCCGCGCGCTCTATTGACGCCGCGCCGGACCGCGCACTATCTATCGTGTCATTTATGGAGCTTATGCAGGGGGCTCGGTCCAAAGTGGAAATGCGCCAGATTCGGCAATCGCTGCGCCAACTTCGGTTCCGCATTCTGCCCCTGTCCGAGTCTATTGGGGCTTCGGCCGCCGCGCTCATCGAGGAGCATGCCTTGGCCCATGGCGTTCAGCTGGCGGACGCACTGATCGCCGCCACGGCCATCGAATCGAGCGACCAGCTGTGCACA
>JASHSD010000079.1 GCA_030036985.1 Bryobacteraceae bacterium | reverse complement strand
CCTGCTGAAAGCCGACCGTCTGAAAGACGGTGGGTTTAGACCCGGCGATGGATACTAAACCTGCTGAAGCGCGACATCACCGCGTGGAACAAGCGGCGAAGCGAGCTCGGGCCGGATTTTGTGCCTGATCTGAGCGGCGCCGATCTCAGCAATGAGAATCTCACCGGCGCGAACCTTCGGCGCGCCAATCTTTGTGGGGCGAAATTCCATTCCACCATTCTCACTTCTGTAGATATGCGCGAGGCGGATCTGGACGGTGCGGATCTGGGCGGCGCCGCGAGCGGTCTCAAACCCGAGCAACTCGCGGGAGCCGACTTGACAGGCGCCCGGCTCCCCGGTCCACTGACCGACCTTTTCAAAGGCCTGGACGCAGCCAGGGGAATTTCGGACAGCGCACAGAAGCTCTTTGTCGGCATGCTTGGCGCATGCCTCTACTCATGGCTGACCATTGGAACCACCACCGATGTCAGTCTCATTACCAACAGAGCTTCGTCCCCACTGCCGATCATACAGACCAGCATTCCCATCGTCGGCTTCTACGTCATCGCACCTCTTCTGTTGCTCGGTGTTTACTTCTATTTTCATTTTTATCTGCAGAAGCTCTGGGAAGAGCTGGGGTCGCTGCCCGCGATTTTTGCCGATGGCAGACCGCTCCAGGCCAAGGCGGACCCGTGGCTCCTCAGCGATCTGGTGCGGGCGCATCTTTACAAATTGAGCCAGGGGCGGCCGCTGATATCGTATGTTCAGAAATGGATCTCGATCCTGCTGGCATGGTGGCTGGTTCCAGTCACTCTGCTGCTTTTCTGGGCGCGCTATCTTCCCCGCCATGATTACCTGGGAACGACCTTCCACACCGTGACCATGGCAATCTCGATAACAGCCGCGATTTTTTGGTACCGGCTCGCTGAATCGACGCTGCGCGGCGAGGCGCGCCGGCCTTTCCGGTTTACGGCCGCATTGAAAAGGCCACAAGCCTACATACGCCTCGTGGTTGCGCTCATCCTGGCGGCTTGTTTCTGGATTTTTTCTGTCGGTGTGATCTCGGGCAAGAGATCCAGCGAATGGGACCACGAGTGGTGGAGCAAATCCAGTGGACAACAAACTGTGGCTCCCCATATTCTGGAATTTTTCCATTTCATTCCTTTTGCTAATCTCCGGGGCGCCGACCTCTCAGTAAAACCGGCGAACTGGACGAGCAAGAGCGACCCCGATTCGGACGTGGTCAGCGGAGCACAGCTGAATGGGGTCGATCTCCGGGAAGCCGACCTCACCAATGCCTTCCTTGTCGGGGCTCTTCTGAATGAAGCGCAGCTCGGAGGCGCCGAACTATTGTCTGCAGACTTGCGGAATGCGGAGTTGACCGACGCTCACCTTGAGGGTGCGGATCTGCTCGGCACCCGCCTCGAAGGCGCCACTGCCGGCCAGGCGCATCTGACAGGTGCAGACCTGCACGCGGCGCATCTCAAGGGGACGCGTCTGGCCGGGGCGGATCTCTCCCGGGCCGACCTCACCGGCGCGGATCTGACCGACGCGGACATCCAATACGCAATATTCACAAATGCCGTAGTCGATGCGGACCAGATCTCAAAAGCAAAGAACTACAAGTCTGCCTTCCTGGACGCCAGCCTTCTCGATCAACTCCATTTGCCGCCCAACAATAACGATACGGTTCGCGCCAGTCAGAAACAGCAGCAGGAAGAGGAGGCGCGGAGCCCGGCCGCCGGCGAACTTGCCCGAATCGATCGTCTCGCGAGATTGATTCCGGGCGGAGGAGTAAAAGCCGAGAGCATCCGCAACGCCGTGCTCATCATTCGCCGGAATGGCGGCGCCGACGTGGAAACTGTCGCCATCGCCCCCCGCTGTGCCTGGGTCTGCCGCACATCCGTTCACCGTTGCCGAGTTGGAAAAGCTCTACGATTTTCCCGCTGATCTTGACGGGAGCGCCCAAACGATTGGCATCGTGGAATTGGGCGGGGGTTTCAAGGATTCCGACCTGAACTCATATTTCCTCCAATCGAAGCTTCCCAGGCCTGTTGTCGTTTCCGTCGGGCTCAGTGGCGCAACCAACAAGCCGTCTGGTCCCAACGGCGCCGACGGCCAGGTTCAGCTGGATATCGAAGTCTGCGGTTCAGTCGCACCGAAGGCTCAGCTTGTGGTGTATTTCGCCCCCAGCACAAATATGGGGTATCTTGACGCGATCAACGCCGCCCTAAACGATTCGACTCACCATCCGTCTGTGCTTCTTATCGATTGGGGTACCGCGGAATCGATGTGGACCGCCTCGATGATCCAGGCAGTGAATGACGCGCTGGGCGCGGCCGCGCGAGCAGGCATAACCGTCGTCGCGGCATCCGGCGACAACGGCGCGACAGATGGCGTGACCGATGGTCGCCTGCATGTCGATTTTCCCTCTTCGAGCCCCTGGGTGCTCTCCGTTGGCGGCACCAAACTGATCGCCAAAGGGGACAGCATTGTGTCCGAGATCGCTTGGAACGATAGTCAAACGCACTCCGGCGCCACCGGAGGTGGAGTGAGCGATATATTTCCGCAACCGGAGTGGCAATCAGGGATAACGGTGCCTTCCGCAGCCGCGGGAAAGAAAGGCCGCTGGACACCTGACGTGGCGGCCGATGCCAGCCCGGAAACCGGCTACAAAGTCATGATCGATGGCCAATGGTCGGTAATCGGCGGCACTTCGGCGTCGGCGCCATTGTGGGCCGGCCTCATTGCTCTCTTGAACCAGGGCTTGGGGCACGAGGTCGGAGATTTGCACCCGGTCTTGTATGGGAACCTCGGCCTGAAGGGAGGCTTTCACGCGATAACAATTGGCGGGAATGGCAGCTATTCCGCAGGCCCTGGTTGGAATCCAGTAGCCGGATGGGGCACTCCCGATGGAAAGAAACTCCTGGCAGCACTCAAGACTGCGGGCAAGTGAACGGCTGGGAGCACGCCTGACGCGAGCGATATTAGCCGATATCGCTTCGACAATTTGCTTCGTGCTTGGTTGCCCATCAGGATGCTGCGAACTACCAACTCGCCTGTTCCGCGGTGATCCCCACCGCTGGGCCGGCGGCAAAAAAACTGTGGTCCTGCGCCAGTAGAAGAAACCCAGCCGACCACAAAACCGCACCGCTCACAAGCACAAACCGGCGCAACGGACTATGCGAACTCATCGTTTGTCCTCCAGCCTCTTCCAACCCCAGCGCAGACTGAGAATGTATCACGGTTCGCGAAAAGGCGCTTCAGACTCCTTGGGGGCGTCGCTCCCGTGAAGACCGGTCACATCAATTGAAGCGCGGATGCAATCCTCCTCGGGCGGCAGCGGAAAACCAAACCCGCTGCCGTTACTGAACATCGAGAACCCGCTTCGTGAAATGTCGCGCCGGTTTGGCGCGCCTCCCTGTCGGAGGCCGCGGACCGATTCGGGCGCCGTGGGCCAGATGAAACAGTTCGATAACGCGATCCACTACCTGCCCACGTCCCACCCGACCTGCCATCGCCTGCCAGACTGCCATGTCCAGAAGGTCGAATTCAACCTGCTGAATGACCCATTCGGGACCTCCCGGATCTCGCGTCTGAAATAGCCGCCCGTCTTTCATAGCCATGGCGGCTCCACGAATGTCCTTGAAAGCCTCCTCAAAATCCGCGCAAACGCCAAAAGACCAGAACGGCGGGTTGACCCTTTGGCCCTTCTTATCGGGATGGCGCGGCTTGGCGCCGCTTCTGTGCGCCGGATTCCGCGCCACTGAATAATTTCCCGCGAGCGCCCGAACATCGTTCCAGTGAAAACGCATCGGGTCCGGCATCCGTGCAGTCAACCATTTGTCGTCGGTTTCGAAGGGGTCGAAGGGCAATGCCTGCAGCGCTTGAGGCAGAACGCTTTCGCCGCGTACAGGCCGCACCGGATCTTTCTCATCGGCCCTCCTGGATCGCGCCGACTGCAATGCTTTTTGCAAATCCCCCAGTTTCTTTTGCACCGATCGCTTCCGTACGGGCCGGAACTTTGCGTTCCACCACCAGTTCAGCGATGAGGGATTCAGCGCCACGATCAGGTCCTTATGCATCCACTTCCCGGTTGCCGCGGTGCGGGCCAGTTTTACCTCCATCCCCGTCCAGAGCAGCACCTCCTCCGCATCGGGTCCTCCCAGCACCACCTCCCGATGCTTCAGCAGCCACACTTCAATCGGTAGTTCGTCCTCTTCCTCGCAGTAGGACCAGTTTCCATCCTTCTTCTCGATGATCGTCGCCGTGGTGCTCGGCAGCGGCCTGACCGTGCCCACAGGCGCCGGCATCCCTGCCGGCTGGTCCTTCGGCGTCCGCAATTGCCAGTCGTAGATCGTTCCCAAATCTTTTTACCCACCGTTTCCGGCGCTGCAAGCCGACTTTCAAAATAATTCGAACTTTCTTCGCTTTGTTATCGCTTTGTTATCAACGTCCGCCGCAATTCTTTCGGCCCACAGGCCGCTTTTCCGGTGGGCATTGGGCGTTGAGCATGGAACAGCTCAACCAGCTCGAGGGCCAGGAGGTCCTCCAGCTTTCTTATCTCGAAAAGTATAACTGGCCGGACTCCGATCCGACAACCATCGATCAGCCCGTCCTCCTCTGGAACCGCACAACCTTCGAAGCCGTCGCCCGCGCCGCGACGAAGATACCGCTGAAGACCGAGCATTTTCTGAAGCAGACGGCCGGTCTGCCTGTGCATGAGAAGCTGCTCTGGCTCTTCAGTCACGATTCGTTCAACTTCAACGGGACGACACGCGTCCGCCAGGAACCAAAGTGGATCGCTCGCCTCGAAAAACTCGTCGCCGAGGGGAAGACCAT
>JASHSD010000892.1 GCA_030036985.1 Bryobacteraceae bacterium | reverse complement strand
CGACGAAGTCAATGCGCGCCTGAACGAGTTGAAGGCGCCGTATACCAAAGAGGAATTCGACAGGCAGTTGACGCAATGGGGATTGACCCTCGAGGAACTGAAGGCCCGCATCCGCAAAGACGAGAGCATCAAAAAACTCTTCAACAAAGACATCACTTCGAAGATCAACATCACCGATGCCGACGTGGCCAATTTTTATAACGCCAACCGCGGCAGCTTCAACCTGCCGGAGCCGCAGGTGCATATGGCGCAGATACTGGTGACGCCGCAGCCCGACCCGAACGTTCACAACCTCAAGAACGACAAGGCCAAGAACGACGAAGAGGCTCGGCTGAAAATCGAACATATCGAAGCGCGGTTGAAGCAGGGCGAGGATTTCGCCATGATCGCCCAAAACTATTCCGAAGACCCGAACACCACGCCGAACGGCGGCGACCTCGGGTTCGTGGGGGAATCGGCGCTCGACAAGGTCAGCCCGGATCTGCGCAGGCTGGTGCTGTCGCTGGAGCCGGGGCAGCTTTCGCCTGTGATTCATACGCAGTCGGGGTATCAGATTCTGAAGTTGATCTCGAAAGAGCCCGCCGGACAGCGGGATCTGAGCGATCCGCGAGTGCAGCAATCGATTCGGGAGCGGCTGCTCAGCCAGAAAGATCAGTTGCTGAAGACCGCGTATTACGAATCGGCGCGCAACGAGGCGAAGATCGTCAACAACATGGCGA
This sequence comes from Bryobacteraceae bacterium, assembly GCA_030036985.1. Taxonomy (GTDB): domain Bacteria; phylum Acidobacteriota; class Terriglobia; order Bryobacterales; family Bryobacteraceae; genus BOG-234. Next base: position 7,468 of record JASHSD010000892.1, on the reverse strand, counting down.
AGACGATTTTCGCCGACGCCTCGAAGAACTCCAAATAGACAAGGGCCACCGCCCCTTGGTATCCGTGCTTTTACGGGCCGCCGCTGCTTTGTTACGCGAACAGATTCTCGTTGGTGGCACTGCCGGTGTAAGCATTCGTAAATTTCCGATTACATTTTTTTACAAAAGGCTTGCTTTCGGCGTCTGAGGGGAGTAGTGTACGTATCAGAAGTGGTCGTTACCAGACGGGAGAGATTGAAAATGAAGATCTTATCGATGCGTTTCGGTGCAGGCGCGCTTTTGTTTTTCGGAGCGTCCGCCTTCGGGTTGGCCGACACGGCAGCCGGAGTACAGGCGCTGAAGAATCACGACTACGCCACCGCGGTTCGTGAGTTCAAAGCCGGAGTGGCAAGGGGTGAGGCGGACGCGGAATTCAACCTTGGCATCATGTATGCGAGGGGCCTTGGCGTTGAAAAGGACATCGCCCAAGCTTGGGATCTGTTCCAGCGGGCGGCTGCTCAAGGGAACGCCGAGGCCCAATTCCGCCTGGGAGTCAGATCGGCCGAGGGTTGGGGCGTCCAACAGGATTTCGTGGAAGCCTCGAAGTGGTATCTGGCGTCGGCCAATCAGGGCGACACGCTGGGTGAGAACGGGCTGGCTCAGCTCTACGAAGAAGGGTTTGGGGTCGAGCAGGATTACAAGATGGCCGTGCATTACTACACGCTCTCGGCGCAGAGCGGTTACGCGCCGGCCGAGTACAATCTGGCCCAACTGCTTGAAAAGGGCAAGGGCGTGAAGAAGGACGACGCGCAGGCTTTCCAGTGGTACAAGAAGGCCGCTTACCAAGGCTTGGCGTCCGCGCAGGAGAAGTTGAGCGAAATGTACGCCAAAGGCCAGGGTGTGGAGGCCAATGCGCAGCAGGCTTACTTCTGGTCGACGCTCGCGGCCAAACAGCAGCAGAAGAATGCCGAACGGCGAGCCGCTGCGCTGGCGTCGAAGCTCAACGCCGAGGATCTGGCCCGGTCAAATAAACTGGCTGCCGAGTGGAAACCGGTCTTGGCGGCAGCCAAATAGGCGAGGCGCGTTCAAGCCTCGATCATGCCGTCGCCTGTCGGCGCTGCCGGGCTGCGCGCCGTTGGCATTTCGGACAACGGCCGCAGTGGCATGTTGCCGACCGTCCTCCGAGTTTGCCTGCCTGCCGCGGCTGGTCGCGGTCCGCTTCTCGCTTTAGCCCAGCGGATGGCGGCTAATGCCGCGGCCGGGTTTTGCGTCTGCTTATTGGCCACGCTCGTCCCCCTCCAGTCGATCGAGTCGCTCCTCGGTATCGTCGTGCCGCGCCTCATGCGCTCCCACGATGTACGCCATCCTGCCGATCGCCTCCGCGTCCTGGTTCGTCACGTCCACCAGCCGGTCGATGTTCGCCCGCTGTGCGGCCATCATGCCCGCCAGCCTGTCCACTTTTTCCGTGAGTTCGCCAACTGTGCTTGCCTGCAAGCATAGTGCGGGAACGTATTCCCGCCGGCAAGGATTATGATGATGACTGGCGGCTGGGGAGCTGGTCGACAAACCGTCGCTGACGGGTATGAGCAACAAGCGGTGGATGGAGATCGCGGCCGCACGGCCGCGGTGGGGAAACAGGCCGGAGTCTACCTTGATGGCGTGAGAGCACGAACCGATCGGGCAACTGGATCACTATCTTCGCGGGTGCCTCTTGGCGAGGTGGGCGATTACCCGGAATGCCTGCGCCTCTTGGGCCGCGACTTCCGATAATGCATATTATGTAAAATTAATACCGGAGGTCGGGTCAGAGGCTATGCCCGACCCGTGGCGAGTGCTCTCGCGCCAGCCGGATCAGCTTGTCCTCAAACGCGAAATCCAGTTTTCGTTCCGATCCGTGCTTTGAATACCACTTGAACGTTTCCTTCAAGCCCGTCGCGAACGGCGTCAGGCTGATGTTCAGCACCCGCTTCACCCGGCCGACCGCCTCGGTGATCGGAGACAGATCGTAGTTCTGGCCGAAATACATCGGATCGCCGGACGCGCTGCCGCCGCTGCGGACGATCAACTCGCGCGGCACCCGAACCAGGGTCGCCTGCTTGCCCATGGCCTTGGCAAACTCCGTAACCACCTCGACCTGCGTCAGCGGCTTTTCGTCCGCTACGTTGAATGCCCGGCCCGGCGCCGTGTGCTTCTCCAGCGCGTTGAAGCATGCCTCCACCAGGTCGTTCACATAAACGAACTGCATGAGCCGGTTGCCGTCGCCGGGAATGATAATGGGCCGGTCGAGCTTGATCCGATCCCAGAAGAAAGCCTCCCTATAGAACGGATTCTCCGGACCATAGACGAACGGCGGCCGCATCGTCACCACCGGGAACCGCGTCTCGTGGTACATGCGGAACAATGCGCGTTCGCTCGACGCCTTGTTGCGCACATACGAGTGCGTATGGATATCGGACGCGAGCGGATCGTCTTCGGAGTGGTTCAATCCGTCGCCATACGCGGCTACGCTCGACATGAAGATGTAGCGGCTCAGATCGCCGGGGATGGATTTCGCGGTTGCCTCGACCTGCGCGGCCGTTGTGCCCCGCTCCCAATCGTAGGCGATATCGTAAACCGCGTCGAAGCGCAGGCCCGAAAGCGCGTTTCGGATCGCGCCGGCATCGTTGCGGTCGGCGATCGCATTGCGCACGCGCCGCCCGAACGGATGCTCGGCCTTGCGATGCAGGATCGTGACCTCGTGGCCTGCGGCCAGGAGCCGCTTCACCAGCAGTTTGCCAATAAACAGCGTCCCGCCGATTACGAGAACGCGCATCGTTTCATTGCCTTCATTGCCTCGGAATGAAGTTCATCGATCCCGGTCTTCAGTCGTAATACTCCAGACCGAGATGTGTGATCAGGTTCTCGCCCTTCATCCAGCGCAGCGTGTTTTTGAGCTTCATCGATTGGATGAAAATATCGTGCTCGGGATAGAGGCCGGGCGCGGTCATGGGCGCCTTGAAAAAGAACGACAGCCATTCCTGCACGCCACGCATGCCTGCGCGCTGCGCGAGATCCATGAAAAGCATGATATCGAGCACCAGCGGCGCGGCCAGAATCGAATCACGGCAGAGGAAGTTGATCTTTATCTGCATGGGATAGCCGAGCCATCCGAAGATGTCGATGTTGTCCCAGCCTTCTTTCGCGTCGCCCCGCGGAGGGTAGTATTCGATGCGCACCTTATGGTGAATGTGCTCGTAAAGTTCTGGATAGAGGTCCGGCTGTAGAATCTGCTCGAGGGCCGACAGCTTCGATTCTTCCTTCGATTTGAACGACCCCGGATCGTCCAGCACCTCGCCGTCGCGATTGCCCAGGATGTTGGTCGAAAACCAGCCCGCGACGCCCAGCATGCGCGACTTCAGGCCCGGAGCGATCAGTGTTTTCATGAAGGTCTGGCCGGTTTTGAAATCTTTACCTGCGATCGGAACATTGCGGTCTCGCGCCAGCTGCATGAGCGCGGGAGTATCGGTCGTCAGATGCGGCGCGCCGTTGGCGTGAGGGATTCCCATGCGCAAGGCCGCATAGGCGTAAATCTGACTGGGCGAAATCTCGGGGTCGCTCTTCTGTAGGCCGCACTCGAAATCGCGCAGCGTATTGTGCACCGGGGCGGGACGATGAAAAACCTCCGTCGAACCACACCAAATCATTGCCAATCTGGAAGATCCGGTGCGTTCCTTAAAGTTCCGGATATCGTCCATCAGCATCTCGGCGTGATCCATCTTCGAACCCTTGGGTTTGAGGTTCGGGCCATGGATGCGCTTCACGTAGTTGCTGTCGAAGACCGCCGGCATGGGCTTGATCTTCGAGAGCGGTTCGCGCAGACTTTCGACCAGCGGCTTGTCGAGTACGCCCGCGTGCAGCGCGGCTTCGTAACAGTTTTCCTCGAAGATATCCCAGCCGCCGAATTCCAAATCCTCAATCTTCGCGAGCGGCACGAAATCCTTGATTTTAGGAGTGTTGTTATCCGTGCGTTTGCCCAAGCGAATGGTGTTCATCTGGGTCATGGAGCCGATCGGCTTGGCCATCCCCTGTTTGATGGCTTCGATTCCGGCGATAAACGTCGTGGTGACGGCGCCCATTCCCGGAATCAGAATGCCCAGTTTCCCTTCCGCGGGCTGAATGGTGGGCGTGGGCCGCGAAGCGATATCGGACGAGGATGATTCTGACATTGATGACAAAAGATTTAGCTCTCCCTGCTGCGTTCCGCCGGGCATGCCGGACGGCGCATCTTAATAATGAGACGGAAAATTAATCATCGCTATAATAGCAGTTCATGCGATCCCGCGCGACCTCACCGATGAGCGCGCTCATCGCCGACGACGAACCGCTGGCGCGGGAGGAACTGAAGTTCCTGCTCGACCAGATCGGGGACGTGGAGGTCGTGGCGGTGGCGGGCAATGGTTTCGAGGCGCTCGACGCCATCGAGCGGCTCGACCCGGCGCTGGCTTTTCTCGATATCCAGATGCCGGGCCTGGACGGCCTGAGCGTGGTCCGGCGTCTGCGCGAGCAGAATATCGAGCCACCGCATGTGATCTTTTCGACGGCCTATGAGCAGTTTGCGGTCGAGGCGTTTCGGCTTGAAGCAATGGATTATCTGCTCAAGCCGGTGGAGCGCGACCGCTTGGAAGAGACGATCAGCCGAGCGAGACGCGTGGTCGCGGACCGGATCATGGAGCCGCTCGCGGCTCCCCCGCCCCGCGCCAACCCTGCCTTCACCAGGCTTCTGCTGCGCAGCGGAACGCGAAACCTGATCGTCGACCCGCAGGACCTGATTTACGCCACGATCGAAAGCGGAGTGATCACGCTGGTGACCGGCCAAGCGGAGGGCCAATCGAGCTTCCGCACGCTGGAGGAGTTGATGGCGTCGCTCGACCCCGATATGTTCTGGCGGGCGCACCGCTCGTTTGTGGTAAACATCAACCGGATTCGAGAGGTTGTGCCGTGGTTTAAGTCCACCTATCAGTTGAAGATGGACGATAAAAAGTCAAGTGAAATCCCGGTGAGCCGGATGCAGAGTCGGCGGCTGCGGGAAATGCTGAACCTTTGATGCAGAATTTGAGCGAAGGCAGTGGCGACAGTATCGCGTTTATCCGCAGCGAAGAAGAACGCTCGCACGCCGGCTAAACCGCTGGTCAAACCCACGGAATCGAATCGCGCGACGCTTCGCCAGTTGACGATGGGCGCGCTGCTGTTCTGCGCCGTTCTCGTCGCTTATCTTCCCGCACTCAACGGCGGACTTCTTTGGGACGATGATGGCCATGTCACCAGACCGGATCTCCAGTCTTTGCATGGACTTTGGCGGATATGGTTCGAAATCGGTTCAACCCAGCAATATTATCCGGTTCTGCACAGCGCTTTCTGGGTTGAACACCGGCTTTGGGGCAATGCGGTGCTGGATTACCACCTCACCAACGTCGGGCTCCACGCGCTCGCGGCCGTCCTGGTGGTAGTGATTCTGCGGCGTCTTTCGGTCCCGGGCGCCTGGCTCGCGGGCTTCATCTTTGCGCTGCACCCGGTTGCCGTCGAGTCCGCCGCGTGGATCTCCGAGCAGAAGAATACGCTTTCGGCGATCTTTTACCTGAGCGCGGCGGTCGCGTATCTGAGTTTCGATCGGACGCGCCGAAAATGGGCGTATTTTCTGGCCTCGGGATTGTTCGGCCTGGCTCTGCTCAGTAAGTCCGTGACGGCGACACTGCCGTGTGCGCTGCTGGTTGTCTTCTGGTGGCAACGCGGGTGCCTCGAGTGGAAACGGGATGCGCTTCCGTTGCTGCCCTGGCTCGGGATCGGAGCGTCCGCAGGACTCTTCACCGCTTGGGTCGAACGCACCATTGTGGGAGCGAATGGCGCGGATTATGCGCTGACGCTTGTGCAACGCTTCCTGCTGGCGGGCCGGGCGATCTGTTTCTATCTGGGCAAGCTGATCTGGCCGGCTGACCTCATGTTCATCTATCCGCGCTGGACGGTGAACGTCGGCGTATGGTGGCAGTATTTGTTCCCCGCCGGTGTTGTCGCGTTGGCGGCCTTCCTGTGGCTCAAAATTCGCCGACGCGGGCCCCTCGCGGGCTTCCTGTTTTTCATTGGAACCTTGTTTCCCGCGCTGGGATTCTTCAATGTATATCCCTTTGCCTACTCGTACGTTGCGGACCATTTTCAATATTTGGCTTCACTGGGGATCATCGTTCCTGTGGCTGCCGGACTGGCGCTCGCCGCTGGGCGGATTTCAGGAAGAGCTCAGATCAAGACCGCGTGCGCTGCCGCGCTGGTGCTGACCCTTGGCGTCGCCAGTTGGCGCCAGAGTCGAATGTACCGGGATTCGGAATCGCTTTATCGCGAAACGCTGGCGCGCAATCCCGGCTGCTGGCTGGCGCACAATAATTTGGGAGCCGATCTGCTGGACGTTCCGGGACGATTTCCGGAAGCGATCGGCCATATTGAAGCCGCGATGCGCCTGCAGCCCAACCGCGCGGAGGTTTACAACAACTTGGGAAGCGCGCTCCTGCAGGTTCCTGGGAGATTGCCGGACGTGATCGCCGACTTCGAAAAGGCGCTGCGGATCCGGCCGGCCTATCCCGAGGCTTACAACAATCTGGGGATCGCTTTCTCGAGAAGCCCGGGCCGCATGTCCGACGCGATTGCCGAATTCGAGGCGGCTCTGCGCATCCGGCCCGAATACGCCGAAGCCGAAAATAATCTCGGAATCGCTCTGTCAAGCATCTCGGGACGTCTGCAGGACGCGATTGTTCACTTCGAGGCGGCGGCGCGGATCAATCCCGAAGATGCGCAGCCCCGATTCAACCTGGGAAACATTTTATCGAGGTTTCCCGGCCGGCTGCCCGAGGCGGTCGCGGAGTATCAGGCTGCCTTGCGCATCAGACCCGATTATCCGCAGGCGCACGATAACCTCGGCGGCGTCCTCTCGAAGATCCCCGGTCGGCTGCCAGAAGCGATTGCGGAGTATGAAGCCGCATTGCGCACCGATCCCGAGCTGGCGGACGCGCATTACAACCTGGGACTGGCGCTGGCGCAGGTTCCCGGCAGGTCGCCCGACGCAGTCGCGCAGTTCCGGGAGGCTTTGCGGCTCAGGCCCGACCTGACGCAGGCGCGGCAAATGCTGGAGGTTATGCAGTAATCGCGATTACGCCGCACCCGCAAAAGCGGTGCGCGTGCGGGCAATCTCGGCAAAAATATGGAAGCGGAAATAGGGCCGCGAATCATGGCGCGCCCAACGGTCCACTTTCCACCGGGCTTTGAGAAAACGCGTCGGGGAAGGCGGCAGCGTCACCTGATAATCGCCGCAGTAGCATTTCGGGGCCATTTTAAGAACCGGCTGCCAGACCTTGCCGTCCTCGGACCCGTCAATATCGAATTGGATGCTCTGCCGTTCCACGGCGTGCGTAACGCTGAACGTCAGCAACAGAGTTCGCCGCGATTCCTGACCGATTTCGAATACGGC
>JASHSD010000891.1 GCA_030036985.1 Bryobacteraceae bacterium | reverse complement strand
GGATTGCGCAAGCGGGTGCGCCACTCAAAGGTATAGAATACCGGGACAGGAGCTTTGCCGTGTCCCATCGCCGTGTTGCAGCTGCAGGCATGAAATGGGTGGTGGCGGGGGTCATTTCGGTCGTGAGTCTGCAGGCCGCGCCGAACCTCGCCGATTACGCGATGAACGCGGATCGGCAGGCTCTGCGGACACTGCTGGCGCAGAAGGCCGATGTCAACGCGGCGCAGGCCGACGGCATGACGGCGCTGCATTGGGCGGTCCGGCAGGACGATATCGAAACGGCGAAACTGCTGATTCATGCAGGCGCGAATGTGCAGGCCCCGACGCGGCTGGGCGTGACGCCGCTGACTCTGGCGTGCGAGAACGCGAATGCCGCGATGATACAGCTGCTGCTGGGCGCCGGGGCAAATGCGAATTTCGCGGGGGCGAACGGCGAGACCGCGTTGATGATCGCGGCGCGTCTCGGTAATTCGGAGCCGATTCAGGCGCTTCTCGACGGCGGCGCCAATGTCAATGCGAAGGATACGGCGGCGGAATCGACGGCGCTGATGGTGGCGATCCGGGAGGGTAATGCCGACGCCGTGAAACTGCTGATCGCGCACGGCGCGGATGTGAATGCGCGCACCAGAGTGGGAGCGAAGCCGGCGGTGAGGCCGCCGAATGCGGGCGGCGGGTCGCACGGCGCCGGGATCATTCGCGGCGGCGTGCCCGAGCGCGGTTCGCAGGAACCTACGCCGGGCGGTGTGTCTCCGCTGCTGTACGCGGCTCGCGACGACAGGCTTGAGATCGCGCAGATGCTGGTCGCGGCCGGCGCCGATGTCAATCAGACCGAAGCGAACCGGATTAATCCGCTGCAGATGGCGATCGAGAACGATCATGTGGAGTTGGCGAAGTTTCTGCTCGATCACAGCGCCGATGTCAACGCCGCCGATTACTGGGGCCGCACACCGATCTGGCTGGCGGTGGAGATGCGGAATCTGGACACCGATAAGTTGGGCCAGAACGGCGTGGATCGCGCATCGGTGCTCACGCTGATCGAAGCGCTCCTGAGCCGCGGCGCAAACGTGAATGCGCGGACGACGGAATATCCGCCGATCCGGCGGTGGATCCTGACGCTGAACGATCTCTCGTGGGTCGATATCACAGGCCAGACGCCGTTTTTCCGCGCGGCGCTTTCAGGCGACGTGACGGTGATGAAGCTGCTTCTGGCGCATGGCGCCGACCCGAAGATCGCCACTCTGGCGGGCACGACTGCGCTGATGGCCGCGGCCGGAATCAATTGGGTCGGTGGACAGACTTATACGGAATCGAAGGAGTCATTGCTGGAGGCGGTGAAGCTCTGCGTCGACCTGGGCATCGATGTGAATGCGGCGAACTCGATGGGGTTAACGGCGGTGTTTGGCGCGGCCAATCGAGGGTCGAATGACATCCTCGAATTCCTGGTGCAGAAACGCGCGCGGCTGGACGTGAAGGATAAGGAAGGACGCACGCCGCTGGTCTGGGCTCAAGGCGTGTTCCTGGCGACGAACCCGCCGCAGGAGAAACCGGAAACCATGGCTTTGATCCGGAAACTGACAGGCGACCGATGAAACGCTGGATTTACGCCCTTCCGCTCGCGCTGCTTGCGACCGCGCCTTGTTGTGCGCAGACGCAGCGCGCGCTGCTCAATCAATACTGCACCGGCTGTCATAACGCGAAGCTGAAAACCGCGGGCCTGATGCTGGATAAGCTCGACGTCGATCACGTGGGCGATAACGCGGAAACATGGGAGAAGGTGGTCCGTAAGCTGCGCGCGGGCATGATGCCGCCGGCGGGCGTTCCGCGGCCCGATCGCGCCATCATGAACGCATTCATCGCGAAGCTGGAAACGGATCTGGATCGCGCGGCCGCGGCGAGGCCGAATCCCGGAACCACGGCGCTGCACCGGCTCAACCGCGCAGAATACGCGAATTCCATCCGCGATCTGCTGGCGCTCGATGTGGACGCCTCGACCCTGCTTCCCACCGACGATTCGAGCGACGGCTTCGACAACAACGCGGAGGCGCTGGGCGTCTCGCCCTCTTTGCTCGAACGCTATGTTGCCGCGGCGACGAAGATCGGACGCATCGCGGTGGGAGATCCGTCGATCAGTCCTTCGACCGATACAACGCGCGTGGCCGGCGACCAGAGAGAGACCGAACATATAGAGGGTCTGCCGCTGGGAACGCGCGGCGGCATTTCGTTTCGCCACACCTTCCCGCTGGATGCGACCTACGAGTTCAAAATCAAGGCCCGCAGCAATGTGGTTCTGCAGGGTGTCCCGCGATACGAACAAATCGAGCTGACGATCAACGGCGAGCGCATCAAGGTTCTGAATGCGGGCGGGCCAATGGATATCAAGCTGCCGGTGAAGGCGGGTCCGCAAACCATCGGCGTGGCGATGCTCGACAAAGACCTGCGCGGCGTGGACGATCTGTGGCAGGTGCTTCCGAACAGCTCGGGCGTGGCCAGCGTGGCGATCGTCGGTCCTATGAACCCGACGGGTTCCGGCGACACGCCCAGCCGGCGGCGCATCTTCGTTTGCCGGCCGGCATCGGCGGGCGAGGAGATCGGCTGCGCCAAGCAGATCCTGCGCACGCTGGCGACGCGCGCCTATCGCAGGCCGGCGACGGATGCCGATCTCGAACTGCTGCTCGGCTTCTATCAGCAGGGGCGCAATCAGGGGACGTTCGAAACCGGGATCGAGCGGGCGCTGGAGCGCATATTAGTCGACCCGCGGTTCATCTTCCGCTTCGAGAAAGAGCCGGAGAATGCGGCGCCGGGATCGGTGTATCGCATCAGCGATCTGGAACTGGCGTCGCGGCTTTCGTTCTTCCTGTGGAGCAGCATTCCCGATGATGAGCTCTTGAAAGTTGCGGTTGAGGGCAAGCTGCACGAGCCGGCGGTGCTGGCGCAACAGACGCGGCGAATGCTGGCGGACGACCGCGCGCAGGCGCTCGTGACCAACTTCGCCGGGCAGTGGCTGATGCTGCGGGATGTGAAGACCGCGCGGCCCGAATCGCGTGATTTCGACGACAATCTGCGCCAGGGTTTTCTCAAGGAAACGGAGCTGTTCTTCGACAGCATCGTGCGCGAAGACCGCAGCATTTGCGATCTGCTGTCCGCGGATTACACGTATGTCGACGAGCGTCTGGCGCGGCATTATGGCATTCCAAACGTTCACGGAAGCCAGTTTCGGCGTGTGTCGCTGGACGGAACCGAGCGGCGCGGGCTGTTGGGTCAGGGCAGTATCCTGCTGGCGACTTCGGTGGCCAATCGGACTTCGCCTGTGGCGCGCGGCAAATGGATTTTGGAAAACGTGCTGGGATCTGCGCCGCCGTTGCCGCCGCCGAACGTGCCGGCGCTTGAAGCTACCGGCGGCAAGGTTGCGCATACGGTGCGGGAGAAGATGGAGCAGCACCGGTCGAATCCGGTGTGCGCGTCGTGCCACAAGATTATGGACCCGATCGGTTTCTCGCTCGAGAATTTCGATCTGACGGGCAAGTGGCGGAGCACCGATGGCGGCGAGCCGATCGACGCATCGGGGCAGATGGTCGACGGGACGAAACTCGATGGCGCGGCGAGCCTGCGGGCGGCGTTGTTGGCGCGTTCGGACGTGTTCGCCTCCACGCTGACCGAGAAGCTGATGATCTATGCGGTCGGGCGGGGTTTGAAGTATTACGACATGCCGGTGATCCGGCAGATCGGGCGCGAAGCCGCACAGAACGATTACCGGTTTTCTTCGATCGTGCTGGGCATTGTGAAAAGCGCGCCGTTTCAGATGAAAATGAAAGCTGAGGATAAAGGCTTATGAGGTTCATCACGAAGAAGCATCTCTCGCGGCGCACGGTGCTGCGCGGCATGGGCGTTTCGCTGTCGCTGCCTCTCCTGGATTCAATGCTGCCGGCGCAGACGCCGCTGGCGAAGACGGCGGCCAATTCCAAAAGCCGATTGAGCTGCATCTATGTGCCTCACGGGGCCACGATGTACAAGTGGACGCCGACGGCCGAAGGCAAGGGCTTCGAGTTTACGGAGACGCTCGCGCCGCTGGAGAAATTCCGCGACCGGCTGACGATCGTGAGCAATCTCGCGCATCCGCTGGCGGGCGGGATCGGCTCCGACGCGGGCGCCGACCATGCGCGCTCGGCCGCCGTCTTCCTCAGCGGCTCCAAGCCCGAGAAAGACGGGATGCATCTCGGGATCACGATGGATCAGGTGGCGGCGCAACACATCGGCCAGGACACGCCGCTGCCTTCGCTCGAACTCTGCATAGAAGAAGTGGCGCTGAACTGCGGCGGGTATGGTTGCGCTTACTCGAATACGATTGCGTGGCGGTCGCCCACGCTGCCGCTGCCGATGGAGAACAATCCGCAGGTGGTATTCGAACGGCTGTTCGGCGATGGCAGCACGGACGCCGAGCGCCTCGCGCGCAAACAGGAGAGCCGCAGTCTGCTGGATTCGGTGATGGACCAGGTGGCGTCGCTGAAGACCGATCTGCCGGCCGCCGACCGCACGCGGCTGAACGAATACCTCGACGACATCCGCGAAATCGAGCGTCAGATCAGGAAGGCCGAAGAGCATACGCCGAAGGATCTGGTGCTGCCGCCCGCGCCGGTGGGCGTCCCCGAAGCCTTCGACGATCACTTCAAGATCATGTTCGATCTGCAGGTGCTGGCTTTCCGCGCCGAGATCACCCGCGTGGCGACGATGATGTTCGCGCGCGACACCAGCGGCGCGGTGTATCCGCAAAGCGGCGTGCGCGACGGGTTCCATGTGGCGTCGCACCATTCGAACGTGCGCGCGAACATGGATAAATTCGCGTTGATCAACAAATATCACGTGGAGAAGCTGGCCTACTTCATCGACAAATTGAAGAACACGCCGGATGGCGACGGCACGTTGCTGGATCACTCGACGGTCCTTTACGGCAGCAGCATGAGCAACGGCAATCAGCACGACCACGATCCGCTGCCGATCGTGCTGGTGGGTGGCGCTTCCGGGAAACTCGATGGCGGCCGGCACCTGAGCTTCGCTCCGCATACCCATATGTCGAACCTGCTGCTCAGCGTGCTGGATAAGCTCGGCGTGCATCAGGATCGCTTCGGCGACAGCACGGGTATGCTGGAGATTTGAGACTTCAGAAAATCCGGTCGGTGGCTTGACGCGGTCGCGCCGCATTCTGTTTGCACTGACGGCCGCGGTCGTCCTTGCGTACTTCCTCTTCTTCACATGGAAGTCGTTGTCGCTGTATTTCGACAAGGACGACATGTACAACCTCTACTGGGCGTGGGCTGCTCCGCTCGGGCAGATCGCAAGGCAAAACCTGTTCTTCTGGAGCGGCGCCGTTCGTCCGTTGGGAGCGGTGTTTTATCGCGGCATCTTCGCGTTCGCCGGCTTCGATCCCCTGCCCTTCCATATCGCCGCGCTTTTGATCTGTGTGGTGAATATAGCGCTGTGCGCGTGGTTCCTGCGTTTGGTTTCGGGATCGGACCGCGTGGCCGCGCTGGGGGCTTTGCTGTTCGCGTTTCAGTCGCGGATGGTGGAAGTCTGGTTTCGCACCGCGGTGATTTACGACGTGCTGTGTTTCCTGTTTTTGTATCTCGCGCTTTGCCTCTACATCAGCGCGCGTGCAACGGGACGCGAACCCGGAGCCTGGCGAATCGCCGCGATTGTCGTGTGCTTCATCCTGGCGCTC
>JASHSD010000890.1 GCA_030036985.1 Bryobacteraceae bacterium | reverse complement strand
TGCGCCCCGGCCGAATGCCGGGGATGAATCCGCCGTACTTGCGCATATTATCGGCCGCTTCGTTCGGATTGAAAATGATCGACACGTAGAAGAAGCAGAAGAAAATAATCAGCACGATGAAAAAGACCACGTAGAGGGGCTCGCCATGCCGGATCGAGGTCAGCATGCCGGTCAGCCAGGGGCTGCTCTTGACATAGGGAAACGTGGCGATGGTCTGCGGGAAAGCCAGAATCGAAGACGCGAAAATCGGCGGAATCACGCCGCCCGCGTTCAGCTTCAGCGGCATATGGGTCGACTGGCCGCCCATCACGCGGCGGCCGATCACGCGCTTGGCGTACTGCACGGGAATGCGCCGCTCCGCCGTTTCCATCATCACGATGAAGCCGACCACGAGCACCATGAGAATCAGGACGAGGGCGAATTCGAGCACGGTCCATTCGTGCGTGATGAAAACGTTCGTGTAGAGGTTACCGATGGCCGACGGCACGCCGACCACAATTCCGGTGAAGATGATCAGCGACATGCCGTTGCCGATGCCGCGTTCCGTGATCTGCTCGCCCAGCCACATGATGAACGCCGTGCCGGCGGTCAGCGACAGAACGGTGATCATAACGAATCCGAGTCCGGGGTGGGGCACGAAGTTGCCGCCGTTGGCCGCCTGCAGACTCATGGCGATGCCGAACGACTGCGCGATGCCGAGCCCGATCGTGAGATAACGGGTCCACTGGGTGATTTTGCGGCGGCCGAGTTCGCCTTCCTTCTGCAGTTTCTCGAGAGTCGGCACCACGACCGTAAGCAGCTGCAGGATGATCGACGCGGTGATGTACGGCATGATGCCCAGCGCGAACACGCTCATGCGCCGGACGTTGCCACCCGCGAACAAATCGAAAAATCCGAAGATCGAGCCGTTCTGGCTGTTCAGGAAGTCCTGCCAGCGATTGACGTCGATACCCGGCGTCGGTACGAAACTGCCGAAGCGGTAAACCGCCAGCATCGCGAACGTAAATCCAACCCGATTCCTGAGATCCTTAATCCGGAATATATTCGCTAAGGCTTCAAAAAACGTTCCCACGGAGTTCTCGCTCTCTGGCTTCGATTGCTATTTTACGCCGCTTCCGCCCCGATGACCTTCGCCTCGCCGCCCGCCTTGGCGATCTTCTCCGCCGCGGATTTCGAGAAGATGTGGGCTTCGACGACGATCCTGCGGGTGATTTCGCCGGTTCCGAGAACCTTCAGGCCGTCGCCAAGTTTTTTGATCAGGCCGAGTTCGGTCAGGCTGTCGATGGTGAAGTTGTCGCCGTCGAGGTTTTCGAGGTCCCGCAGGTTTATGATTGCGTACTGCTTCTTGAAGATATTGGTGAAGCCGCGCTTGGGCAGACGGCGATGCAGCGGCATCTGGCCGCCTTCAAATCCGCGCATGATGCTGTAGCCGGAAATCGAGCGCGCGCCTTTGTGACCGCGGGTCGACGTTTTGCCGAGGCCGGAACCCATGCCGCGGCCGACGCGTTTTCTCCGGTGCTTCTGCCCGGCAGGTGGTTTGAGTGAACTGAGATCCATGGTGTAAATCCTCGATTAATCGCCGGCCTAATCGACCAGCGCCAGCAGGTGCGGAATCTTTTTGACGGTCCCGCGGAAGGACGGCGTGTCGGGGCGCTCGACCACCTGATTGATTTTGCGCAGACCCAGGCTGCGCACGATGATCTTGTGTTTTTCCGGGGTGCAGATCGGGCTGCGAATCAGCTTGATTTTGATTTTTGCCTGCGTGGATTCGGACATGCTACATCTTCTCCGGCGTCAGCCCGCGCATTTCCATGACGGCGTTTTTGTCGCGAAGCTGTTCGAGTGCGTTGATGGTGGCCTTCACCACATTGTGCGGATTGTGGCTGCCGATGGATTTCGTGAGGACGTTGGGAATGCCGCAGGCCTGCACGACCGCGCGCACGGGTCCGCCGGCGATGACGCCGGTGCCGTCCTGCGCCGGCTTCAGCATCACCATGCCCGCGCCGTAGCGGCCGAGCACCTGATGAGGGATGGTGTTGTCGAGCAGATGGACCTTCCGCAGATTCTTCTTCGCCGCTTCGATGCCCTTGCGGATGGCCGACGGCACTTCCTTGGCCTTGCCGACGCCGAAGCCGACGACCCGCGCGGACGAATCGCCCACCACGACCAGCGCGGAGAAGCTCATGTTCTTGCCGCCCTTGACGACCTTCGTGACGCGGTTGATCGCGACTACGTTTTCTTTCAGATTCAGCGACTGCGGATCGACCCGTTTTACCGTAGCAACAGCCATTAACGCTCCAATTCTCTACTCATATCGCCAGGCTCAGAACACAGACTAAAGTCTGTGCCACAAAAGGCCACAAAAGACTAAAGTCTGTGCCTGGAATTTCTACATTTTCCCTCTTGAATGCTCCAGACACAGACTAAAGTCTGTGCCACAAGCTCACAAGTGGCACAGGCTTCAGCCTGTGTTCTAAAACTCAAGCCCCGCTTCCCTCGCCGCGTCGGCGAGCGCCTTCACGCGGCCGTGATAAATGTAGCCGCTGCGATCAAAAACCACTTTGTTGATGCCGTTCTCTTTGGCCCGCTCGGCCACCCGCTTGCCGATTTCCTTTGCCGCGGCCACATTTCCGCCGGCCGGCTTCTTGCCGCCATCGGCCTTTTCGGTGGAACTGGCCGCTACCAGCGTCACGCCTTTGGTGTCGTCGATCACCTGCGCATAAATATGCGCGGTGCTGCGGAAGACGGTGAGCCGGGGACGTTCCGGGGTGCCCTTCAGCTTCCTGCGAATGCGGATGTGTACGCGCTCGCGGATCTCGTTTTTGGAAATCTTGCGAATCATGGCTTACTTCTTGCCTCCGGTAGCGCCCGATTTGCCAACCTTCTTTTTGAGCACTTCGCCCGTGTAACGGACGCCCTTGTTCTTGTAAGGATCGGGCTTGCGCAGCGCCCGGATGTTGGCCGCGACCTGACCCAGCAACTGTTTGTCGTGACCGCTCAGAATCAGATGGGTCTGTTTGTCGATTTTGAGATCGACGCCATCGGGCAACAGGACTTCAATCGGATGCGAATAGCCCAGCGTGAACGTCGCGACCTTGCCTTTGACATCCGCGCGATAGCCGATGCCGACGATATCCAGTTCGCGCGTGAATCCGGTCGATACGCCCTGGACGGCATTCGCCGCCAGCGCGCGGGTGAGCCCGTGCAGCGCGGCATGCTCATCGGAATCGCGATGGATTTCGAGGTTGCCGTTGTTCTGCTTCAGGCTGATGCCGGCCGGGATCGGCACTTCGAGCGTACCCTTCGGCCCCTGCACCTTCAATTGATCGTCGATCTGTATCTTCACCGCGGAAGGCAGCGGAATCGGCTTCTTTCCTACTCTCGACATATCTGTATCGCTCGCCTCGCT
>JASHSD010000889.1 GCA_030036985.1 Bryobacteraceae bacterium | reverse complement strand
CCTCGATCGACACGGTCTCCGTTTGTGCGCGCTTGAACGGCGGATCGCTCCGATAGTAGTCGTTGATGAACGCCTGAGCGTTGGTGCCGTTCGCGATATGCGCATAAACGCGATCAATCGCCCGACGCTGCGCAATTCCGTCCGTCGTCACAGTGCGGATGTTTTCGATCCAGTCCTCGATCGCCGCGCGCCGGAGGCGATCATCGCCGGCTGTGGATTGTTCGGCCAGACCCGAAGCCGCCGGCCGCCCCAGGCTGTCAAGGAGCACCACGAACGGAATCACGCGGGAGTGAGCCGACAACCATACAACTCCGCCCGTGGCTATCAGCGCGATCAGAGCCGATATCGCCGCCATCACCCGCCAGTTCCTGGCGCGCGTAATCAGGTCGCCATAACGCTCGTCCCATTCGCGCCGGGCCGCCAAGTAGGGGTTGTGAAGCTCGACCGCTTTCGGCGCTGCGGAACGGCGATTTAATCGAAGTGCGAATCCCATGAACCAGACCTCCCTCGACTTCATTCCTCGTGATCGATCGGCATCCGCGGCGGCTGGGCGTGCGTCGCCGCGTCACTCGGCACGATGTTGAAACGGCGCCTTCGCGCACCCGGCAGAAACCCACCGGTCCAGCCGCTGCCGCGTGGCGTAGTCGGTGGGGACGGATCTACGGGAGAGCCGGCAGGTGGGTCAGAGAGCGCTGTCGAGCCAGCTCCAGCGGACGACTCAGACCCAGGAACTACAATCGGCCCTGTTGCATATCCCGGAGCAGGTCGTTCATGCTCGAACCCCGAGCCCGCAAGCCGCTCGCCGCCAACCGAACCGAGAGCGGCATCGACTGGTGGCTGTACATCTCGGTGTATTCCACCGCCGTTCGAACTCACTCCCTTTCCATTGACTGGTGGTTCTGGCTGTCGCGAGTTACTGTTCACCGAACCGGCCCCGCTCCTTGAACCGTTAACCGCACTTAGGCTGGAAACCGCAGCGGATGCCCCACTTCCGTTGCCGCCCTCACCGACGCTCACCGCCCGCGATACCGCGGCAACTCCACCACCAACTGCACGGCTCGAAGCACCAACTACGGAGCCGACCATCCCAGCGCCAGCGGCGACTCCGGTCGCCGTCGCCAGAAGGTCCCCGCCGGTAAGCGCGGGGGAGCCGCCGAGAACTGCTGCAAACAGCTTGGGTATCTGCCAGCAGAGCATCAAGAAGATTAGGGCTGAACCCATGATGCCGAACGCGCCCATGGCCGGGGACGGTGAGGCGGATACCTGCTGCGCATCGGTGATCCATTCAGCCGACACGTTCATTCCCACTCCAATGAGCAGATACAAGATCATGATCTTGACGCCGGTTGAGACACCGAGTCCGATATAGCGCTCCACATACGGAGCCGTCCACCGTGAACCGCCAAAACCAAGAAAGACGAAGCCGGCCGCAACGATGATGTAGCTTTCAACCATCGCGACGATGAACTGGATAGTGATCCCGCAGAAGGCCAAGGCGATCAGGACGGCAGCAAACACGATCGCCAGGCAAGTGCCGGTGTTTGTGAAAAAGGCCGATGTGCTCGCGCTGTCCATCAGTGAGCCGGCGATGTTGATACCTTGCGCGAACACAGCGCTCGGCGAAATTCCCGAGAACCCCGAAACCGTTTCGCCGATCTGCTCAAAGCTGTCTATAATTGCCGGTATCCAGACACGGCCATTGAGGAGGAGCGCGTAGAATGCGCCGATCCACATGATCTTTCGCACCAGAGCGGATGTCCAGGACTGGAGATCCGCTTTTTCCAGCAGCATCACCGCAGCGCTCCAGGCGAATTCGATAGTTGCAAGAATCCCGAACAAGGTGTTCGCATACGGCCATACGTTCGTGGTCCACTGAATCCGCTGTGCTCGGTATTGCTCCAGCAGTTGACTGGGCTGAGGTTGCGCGAACGCCGAAACCGCGGTCGACGCGGCAATGAGTATCAGCAATGCGAACCGCCAGCGCGATTGTTGCCTGTGAAGTTGTCGAATCGGCACACTACTCCCCTTTGGTCTGGGTCCCGCTCTCCACTCGTCGTTTACCGCGGGCCGAGTTTCAGCCCCGGCTCATTTCCAGCCGGAATGAAACTCCTTGTCATCACTCGGATATCTGTACGTGCTCATCACCGCATTCTTTGCGGCGACACAAACGCGACCTTCAGTAGACTCAGCCCAATTCGCGTTCGCCTTCTCACGGACCGGCGCGCACATGTTATTTACGTCTGTGGCCACCGCCCGATGTTTTCGGAGCCAGTCTTCGATTGACGGGGTCGACGCCTTCGCAAGATCACCAGCGCCTGCTTGCTCCGCTCGCTGAACGATCGCGCTGTGAGTTTCAGGATTCGGCGTGCACCCGAACAGGAAAGCGAAGCTTACGGCAACCGCGATCGCTTCTTTCCATCGAGTAATCAGTCCAGCGCCGCCACGAATGATTGCCATGACGTTTCCTCCCTCCTCTATTGCATTCCTTCAGTTCCAGCCAGCGTGAAAAACCTGGTTGTCATTTGGCGCTGGTGTGTACGAAAAGAAACGTTCCGTCGCCGCCTCGCTCGACGCCTGCTGCTGGAGAAGTGTGGCCTGATACGCCTGCTTGCTGGACATGTCCGCGATCATCAATTCCCGAAGTTTCATCAATTGTTCAACTTGTTGTTCCGAAACATCCCCGAGCGCCTGCAACGTCTCCTGCTGGCCACCGGAATTCTGGAGAGACGCTTTTAAAGAATTGAGAATGCTCTGCTCGCTCTGAAGCTGCTGGCCCTGGAGACCCGCGGCACGCAGCGTCCCGAGTGTCGTATCGAGCGACGTTTGCGACCAGTTCTGGTATTGTACGTAGTACGCGCCCGAGTTGTACCCGTAGCCGGGATAGGTCTGGCGGAACAGCTCATCCAGATTTCCCAGCGAGTACGCCAGGGCCTGCCCGCCCTGCACGATTGTGGCGAGCGCGTTCAGGTCATTTGTGATCGAGCCGAAAGTCTGAACGGAGAGAGGCTGGCTGTTCCTGAGCATCCTCGCGTACATGTTCACCTCGTTCGTGAGCTGAGTGCCCTGGCGGATGTACTGCATGATCAACTGGGCATGGTTCAGGATCTGCGTGACCTCGGTGGCGAACGCGCCGGCCTGCACGCGCGACGGATTTTGACCTGCCAACACCAACAGGGCGATGATCGTTACGCATTTACGCATATAGGAACCTCCTCGCCCTGCGCTTTACCCGCGAGAGCGTTCTCAAGCGATTGGAAATAGTCGGCCCATTGAGGAAGCCGTTTCAAACGGAGCCATTCGGCCCGCCACGAATCGGGATAACGGTCCATCACGTTCCGGACAAGCTGGCGCTCCTCCGCTCCGTTCACCCCAACCCAGGCGAGAGCCACTCTTCCGAGCCCCAGATTCACCAGTCGGCGACCGAGTGGACTGATCGCGTAATAATGCTGTTTCGGGACACTGGTCTGAAGGATCTCCAACTCGCGTTCGTTCAGACCGACGCGGTTGTAAAAGGCCCGCGATGCCGGATTCTTCGACTCCGCATTCGGCAGCAGAATTTTGGTTGGACAGTTCTCGAGCACGACATCGGCGATCTGAGAGTTTGCAATATCGCTGATTTGCTGAGTCGCCATGACGACTACGGCATTTTTCCGGCGCATCGTTTTGAGCCAGTCCCGCAGCCGTTCGCGGAATAACTCATGCTGCAGATATGCCCAAGCTTCATCGAGCAGGATCAACGTCGGCGAGCCGTCGAGCCGTTGCTCCATCCGGCGGAACAGATAAAGAAGCACCGGTATTACGGCCTTCGCGTCGAGCTGCAGCAGGTTCTCGGTTTCGAATGCGAGCATCCGTCCGTGGCCGAGACTGTCATGCTCCGCATCGAGCAGCGGTCCGAGCGGACCCATCACGGTGAAATGCTGAAGTGCTTCGCGAATTTCCATGTCCTGCACATTTGCTGAAAGCTCC
>JASHSD010000888.1 GCA_030036985.1 Bryobacteraceae bacterium | reverse complement strand
TTGACCTCGATTCTGGGCAATCCGCCCACGGCGCCGGGCACGCTGACGGCTCTGAACTCGGCGGTAGCGCCTGGATCACAGTCTCTCTTCAACTTGACCAGCAAGGTGCGCGAGTTGCCCTTGGAACTGGTCCTTCTTCCTTACGAGGCCACGGTGGGCAGCTTGACGGGCGGCGTGCCGTTCTCGACGACATGACGAGCGGGGGCAGCCGATGGCCGACGAAGCAGTCCTGCGCATCAAGGTCGAGGAAGTTCCAGGAACTTCCAGACCGGAAGGCGCGAAAACAACTCCGACACAACAAGCAGTTCCCGGACAGCAACCTTCTGCTGAGCCGAGGCGAAGAAGCGCCGGCTCGACGGAACAAGATCATTTTTTTGACTTGCTGGTGACCGTATTGGGGCCTGCCGGTCTTGGCGGGGCGATCGTCGCGCTGGCTCGATCGATAGCGAATTTCGCCGGTATAAAAACCCTTCCCGCGCACGGGACAGCCGCGACGTTTTATGATGGCAGTGGCGGCCCGTCTCCCAGGCGACAGGGGCAAAATGGTCCGTCTTTCTCGACAGCGGGAAGAAGGGCCGGCGGCGGTATTTATTCCCAATCTCCCGTGTCCGTGCGCAATTTGCTGATGCGCTCGGAAAAAACGGGCATCATTTCCCAGACAACGATGGTGCGATCGGCGCAAACGACTATCGATGCGCCTAACGCCGTTATTAACGTGAGAGGTGGTCGTGGGGCACCTCCTGGCCCTGCTCCGCGTGGCCCGACGTCCAGGCCGCCGCGGCGACCGCGTGGACCAGCACAGCCACCGCGTTATCCAGCACCTGTACCTCGCCCCGCAACCACAGGACCGCCTGCGCTGCGTCCCCGTGCGGTTGTGCCGCGTGAAGTGCGCTATCCAGCACCGGGCCAGGAAGGGGAGCCAGCGTTTTTTACGGAGAGGCAGCCTAGACGATTTCCGCCGCCGGCGGAAAAGCCGATGACGGTCCTTCCCGCCGAAGCGCCGACGGCGGCTGCTGCTTCGGCGATCGGCCCCTTGCTGGGCGCCGCCGCCGTCGTGGGAGCGGTGATCTCCGCCGTTCGCGCTTTGGGGCAGGCGATAGGAAATACGGTAGACAAAATCGGCGGCGTGGCACAAGCGCTGACCTCGGCGCAGATAAATATCACGCAGTCAGTCGGTCAGATAGGCGCGTCTTTGGCCAGCACGGGCGAGACGTTTACGCAGTTCGGCAATCTGTTCGGCATCCCGCTCATTGCGGCGGGCAAGGCCGTGCAAAACTTCTCGGCAGTTCTCGATAACCTGACGGCGGTTTCCGAGCGCTACGCGGAAGTGAATCCGACGCTGGCTATCGCGCAGGCCCGCGTCGAGATCCAGGCGCTTTTCAACGATATGCGCCGCGGGCGCGAGTTGGCGGGACCATTAAGTCAGTTTGTCCAAGCGCGTGGAAATGTCGAGCAGCGCTACGAGGATTTGAAAGCCCAGTTCATCAAAATGGTAACTCCAATGGCGACAAACGCCCTGGAAATTTTGAGTTATCTCTTGGAGGGCCTCAACAAAGGCTTAGTTTCTGTGGAAGGACTGGCAGAAAGACAAGCCAATCCCGGTACGACTCAAAGCTTTTTTGAAGGAATGGCTGTCGCCCCAACCTTATTAAGAGCATTGCTGCAAGAAGCGAAAGAGAGTAATCGGAGGCGCGAGTCGGAAGAGCTCACTAACGATCCGACGAGCATCATTACCAGCAATATGAATCCATTCGATGTTTTTTCTGGATTGCCGACACCGCCACCGCGCGGTCAGTAATCGAGGAGGCTTGCTATGCCTGTAGAGCCGTACACATTCGATACGGGCAACGCCATCCTGCCTGATGTGGGGATGCTCAACGTCAATGGTGTCGAGTTCAGCTCGCTCTACAAGTCGCGCATAAGCGGCGTCATCGTTCAGGACGACGCTAAGCGAACGACGAAACTCATGGAATACACGTTGTACGTCGAGGGGCTGACAAGTCCCAACGCGGACAACATCAGCGGTGAGCCGTTCAATACCGAAGGCGGTGGCATCGAAACGTCTGACGAAATTTGGGATAACCTCCGCGCTAAACTCACGCAAACAGGCGGCACGGTCGTCTATCAGTCCAAGGGCTTCGGCAATTTCTCGATCAACCAGCCGGGCACTGTTTTGCTTATGGGCACGTTATTCGACGTGGCCTGGGGGCCGGTCCCACGGCTGCTTGAGTTTTCGCCTTTGGGTGGGGGCAATGCGGCTTTCGTTCGACTGCAAATCGTCGTTCGCGTCTACGACCCGGCCAACAAAGTGACCAATCCGTACGCGGCGCTTCAATTCAACTGGGAATATCATCTCAGTTATGACGACCGTGGCTACACGAAATGGCGCATTCAGGGAACGCTGGAAGTTCCCCTCACGCGCACCTCGGCCCAGTCGCGGACGGCCGCATACACGGTGGACGACTGGCGGGAAAAATGGCTAAACTTGCAAGCCGACCTGGGTAAGTTTCGCATCTCGGAAAGATCGTTCGATTATTC
>JASHSD010000887.1 GCA_030036985.1 Bryobacteraceae bacterium | reverse complement strand
GTGTGGATGCGTCACGTAAATCAGAACCAGATTCTTCTTCGATTCGAGGATTTCCGCAGCCAGCTTATGGGCTTCGCTGAGGGTGAACTGCGGGTCGATGACCAGCATGTCTTTCTCGCCCGAAATCATGGTCGAGTTGACGTCGTAGCCGATCTGGCCTTTGCCCGTGTGGACTTTCAGCGTAAGCTTCGGCGCCTGCGCGTAAATCGCGGCGGCGAAAACCATGGTGAGCGACAACAGCCGTTGCATATCTGTACCAGTCGATAGGTATATACTACCCGGTTTGATGGAGCGTCCACCAATGAACTCCGCACTTTTCTCGCGCCCTTTCTCACGAAGAACGGCTTTATACGGACTCGGCGGCGGACTTGCGGCAGCTCTCCGTTCGGCCGCGCAATCGGCGTCGCCGGGATTGCCGCTGCGCAACACAGGGCTCGAACACTTCGGATACACCGTGCCCGATGCGGAAGCCGCCGCGCGTTTTTACGGCAGAATTTTCGACACCCAGTTGTTCAAGGAGAAAGACCCGCCGCCGCGCTTTTATGTGCGACTCGGAATCAGTTACCTGGCATTCGGCCAACACACCGACGTGCCGCCTTTCATCGATCATTTCTGCGTGTTGACCGAAGGCTATGGCCGCGGCGAAGCGCGCAAGGTCATGGAAGCCGCGGGCATCGCTTTTGCCGGCAACGGCCCCTTGGGCATGGCTGCCGATCCGGATGGATTGCGACTTCAATTGCTCCCCGTTCCGGCCGGTTTGGCGGGAACAATTGTGCCGGGCCCCCGCATTTCGGTGGACGAGCCGTTGTTCCATGCCATCGGCGCCGACCACATAGTGCTGCATGTATCGAATCTCGAAGCCTCCGCCGCGCACTACAAGAAGATTTTCGGAGCGGAACTCCCGCGCACGAAAAAGCCCGACACCGTGTGGTTCCAGCTTGCCCACACTCGTTTGGCGCTGGAGCAGGTTGCTTCCGGAGAGAAACCCAGCATCCATCATATTTCCCTGCGCGTGGCCGATTTCGATCCCAAGACCGCGCCGGCGAAGCTCAAACAGGCAAGCGCTGAGGTTGTCGCCGCGAATTCCAAATCAGTCACATTCAAGGATCTGAATGGGATTACGATGCAGATTCGCGGGTGATTATGAGCTTCAGCAGTTCACATAGACGACCGCATAGGTTGTCTCGCCGGAGCTGACGGGTAACTGGCCCGAGCCTCCGTAAGTGTACTCCAAAGAGAAGTTTTCCGCACACGAGGGTCCTTCGCCGGCCGGGCAGCCGCAGTTGGTTGTCAGCGCAGGGGACATCTGAAGGCTCACCTCCCAAAGAAACGGGCCGGATTGCTGCGTGTTCGTGACGGTCCAACCCTGCGCGAAGAACTGAACGGCGGGGTTGCCGATATAGGGGTTCGGAGCCAGCCCGTTCACGAACACTGAGACCACCGATCCGAGCGCGGCTGGGTTTGTGGGAGAGTTGACCGATCCGTCGGCATTCAGCACCATGGCGACAAACCCCTCCGAACTGATCGTGACGGGCAGAGTCAGTGAGTCGTTCATCATCAGGCTGGGATTCGCGTCGGTCAGCGGAAGCGCTCGTGCGACGGGCTCAGGGACTGGCCGGCCCCAGGGACGGCGCGGTAAGGGCGCCTCCGATGTGGCGACCGACAGTACTTCCAGCGAAGAAAATGTCTGACCATTCGGCAGAAGCGGGACGGCTAGGTTGATCCTGATCGGTGCGCAACAGACGAGTCGCCACCGGAGTGCCGATGTTATGATACGCATTTAGTTTGAGACCGGTCTTGCGACCGCGCGTTCTCTCTACACCCGCTCACATATATGAAGCTCACGTGGACCAAGACCGACGAGGCGCCGGCGCTGGCGTCGTATGCGCTGCTGCCTATCCTGCGAGCGTACTTCAAAGATACCGGGGTAGAGATCGAAACCGCCGACATCTCGCTCGCCGGCCGTATTGTCGCCAACTTCCCTGAGTGTCTCAGGCAAGACCAAAGAATTCCCGACGAATTGACGCGGCTGGGGGAGCTTGCGAAGACGCCCGAGGCCAACATCATCAAGCTGCCCAACATCAGCGCCTCGATTCCCCAACTCCGGGACGCGATTGCGGAACTTCAGGGGAAGGGCTATCGAATTCCCGACTATCCCGATAGCCCCTCTACCGAGGAGGAGCGAGCGGTGCAGGCCCGATTCGCGGTCGTCCTGGGCTCGGCGGTGAATCCCGTGTTGCGCGAAGGCAACTCCGACCGGCGCGCACCCGCATCAGTGAAAACCTTCGCGCGGAAACATCCGCATAAAATGATGAAGCCCTGGCCCAAATCCGGCTCGGTGACGCGTGTCGCCCATATGAGCGACAAGGACTTCTATGGCAGCGAGAAATCGGTGATTGTGAACTCTGCCACCGGGATGCGTATCGAATTCGCGGATTCCGCCGGCGCCGTGAAAGTCCTGAAACAAAGAATCCCGCTGACCGAGGGTGAAGTTGTCGACTGCGCGGTCATGAACGTGAAAGCGCTGCGGGCATTCTATGCGGAGCAGATCGCCGCCGCCAAAGCCGATAATGCGCTGTTCTCCTTGCATCTCAAGTGCACGATGATGAAGGTCTCCGACCCAATCATGTTCGGGCACTGTGTGGCGGAGTTTTTCGCCGATGCCCTGCGGAAACATGCCGGCGTCCTCGCAGAGATCGGCGCCAATGTAAATAACGGACTGGCCGACGTGCTCGGCAAACTCGACCAGCTTCCGGCCGCGAAAAAGGCTGAGATCGAAGCCGATATTGCAGCTTGTTATGAACAGCGTCCCGCTTTGGCCATGGTGGACACCCGTGCGGGCAGGACCAACCTGCATGTTCCCAGCGATGTAATCATCGACGCATCCATGCCGGTGCTGATTCGCGATGGCGGCAGGATGTGGAATAAAGGCGACGCATTGCAGGACACGGTTGCGGTGATCCCGGACCGCTGCTACGCCACTATCTATCAAATCGTAATAGAGGACTGCAGGCAGAACGGACAGTTCGATCCGGCAACCATGGGGAGCGTGTCCAACGTTGGCCTCATGGCTCAGAAGGCCGAAGAATACGGTTCGCACGACAAGACCTTTACAGCGCCGGATAACGGAACGATTCGTATCGTTGACGACAGCGGCAGCATACTGCTCGAACAGAGAGTCGAGCGTGGCGATATCTTCCGCGCCTGCCAGACGAAAGATGAGCCCATCCGCGACTGGGTGAAGCTGGGAGTGACACGAGCGCGGGCGACCGGCACACCCGCGGTGTTCTGGCTCGACCCGGATCGCGGCCACGATGCGCAAATTATTCAGAAGGTGAAAAGGTATCTCGCCGACCACGACCTCTCCGGCCTCGACATCAGGATCATGAAGCCTGAAGAGGCAATGAAATTCTCGCTCAAGCGAATTCGTCGCGGCGAAGATACCATCTCCGTCACGGGAAACGTGCTTCGCGACTATCTCACCGACCTGTTCCCGATTCTCGAGTTGGGTACAAGCGCCCGTATGCTCTCGATCGTGCCGCTGCTCCAGGGCGGCCAGTTGTTCGAAACCGGAGCCGGCGGTTCGGCGCCCAAGCATGTCCGGCAGTTGTTGAAAGAAGGTCATCTGCGATGGGATTCGCTCGGGGAGTACTGCGCCCTGGCCCCATCCCTGGAACTGGTGGCGACAAAATGCGGTAACCCGCGCGCGGAGGTCCTTTCCAAAACGCTGGACGAGGCGATCGGCCAGTACCTCGAAGACTCCCGCTACCCCTCGCCGAAGGTGAACGAGATCGATAACCGTGGTTCGACGTACTATCTCGCGTTGGCGTGGGCCAAAGCGCTCGCAGCCCAGGACGAGGATGCAGATTTAAAGCGACGCTTCACTCCGGTAGCCGCAGCCCTGGCGGGAGCCGGGGGCAGGATCACGCAGGAGTTGTTGGCGGCGCAGGGCAAACCGGTGGATATCGGGGGGTACTATTTTCCGGACGAAGATAAGTGTGTCGCAGCCATGCGGCCCAGCGCCACGCTGAACGCGATCATAGATCGAATGTAGCGACAGAAGCCGTGCCGTGGCGGCGTATTGGCAATCCGGCTGGCCGGTTCGTCGAAAATCCTCGCCGCTTTTGATCGTCTCGGCGAGCACCCGAATCGCGATTGCATTTGCCTTTCTTATCGCGCCATGCTTCGTGGTGTCGTAGGCCATCACTCCAGGTAATTCCGGCACCGAAGCGATGAACGCCCGTCCTCTTCGAGATCGATGCCGATCACAGGCGATCCTCTTCGGGAGGTTCCACCGCCGGCTACTTCGACATGACCCGCAGAAACTTCTCGTAGCTCCCGCGCGATGCCTTCTCTTTGAGGCGTTCGAATTCGAGCACGCGCTCCTCAAAAGCCGACGTGAACAGTTCGTCAACCGACACGTTTTCCGCCTCCGCAATCTCGACGGCCCGGCGGTACAACTCTTCTGGGATGCTGACGCTCACGTTCATCAATAGATCTAGATCCCCTTGATAGCGATAAATTGACAGCTGCTCAGATTATTTTCAAGCCACCGGCTCAGTTCGTGGATTAACTGCATGAGCCCCGACCGATAGGCCTCAAAATCCTCCGTGAAGTCTTGGTCGACATCGGAGAATACAAAGCGGCTCCGGGTAAAGTCGGATGCCGCAGGCGCCCGTCCCAACTCCCCTGCCAAGACCTGCCAGTCCTTTATAATCGCGTCCCACTCAGCACGTGAAATTTCAGTCACGCCCCAATGGCTCATCTCCGTGTATCTGGGGCAGCACTTCCTAACACTGGGTTCAAGAAATCCGAAGGCGCCCTCGCTCACAAATATTGGCCCCGTTGAAGCCGAGTGGCCGGTCATCGAGCCGGGGAGGAGTTCCGTCATCAATCCACTTTGCCTGCTGCTCATGAGATCAAACGTAGTCATCGATTTTCCGTATACGTCTTCCTGCAATCCAAGCTTCGAATCGGTTAAGTCAGTGCCTGCTTCGTCCCGAGGGACACGATGCCTCCGGCAGCCCATTCTCTTCGTCATTCCGCATAAAAATGTACATTAATTTGGCAGCAACTCCACATAGTCGACCGCCGCGTGTTCCCCCCCGTCCGGAACGCCTTCGATCCGAATCTCATCCCCGGTCCGCAGCGCAACTCCCGAAATCGTCCGTCGCGTAGACGAGGTCCCGTCAATCCTCCGCGTCGGCAAACGATCGTCTGCGGTCCACGAATCAATCATCTGACTCCCGACCAGCACCCGAAACTTCGACGCGCCATCGTTCTGATCGAAATACTCCACGCGAATCGTGAACCACCCGGGAGTGCCGTTATAGCGCATCGTCGCGGCGCACTCGGCGACCGGGCACGTCACCGCCTTCCCGCCCGAAGCGGTTTCCCAAGGCGTGACATCAGTCGCCACATACCCGCGCAGCGTCATCGACTCGGCCTCATAACGTCCCGGATAATGGCCCACGCGCCCCTTGGCATCCGGAATCCCCGACGCGCGCAGAAACCAGTTCGAGACCGCATCCCGCCACACTTGCGCCTGCCCCGCCTGATATTCGAGCTGCGCCAGCACCTCTTCATATCGCCGATCGTCCACGCGCCCCTTCAGCAGCTTCCACTCGCGCACGTAACCCTCGACCGCCTCGACGCCCTCATAATGCGAATCGTAAATCGACTGAATAACGGTCTTCCCCGAATGCAGTTTATAGGTATACGGAACGTGGTGCATGAACAACAGCAGATCGTCGGGACAACTCGCTGGCGATTCATACATGCGCGCCACCGCCGGGCTGTACTGGCCGATATAACCGGTGCCCGTCGCGACGGTGCGATCCATGCCCACGCCCCGTTCGTCCGCGCGATGCCACTGGCCCCAACCGTTGCGCTCGGATGCCTCCACCGAAACGCCGTAATGATTGCCCGTGATATCCGTGAGCGTCTGCAGCCCCAGCGGCCCGGTGTAATTTTCATAGGTGCGCCACGAACTCAGCTGCATTGACGCTATCGCCGGGATATCGCCAAACGTGAGCCGCGTCCACTCGCTCGCGATCTGCCGCGCACTCAGATCCGGATTCCATGCCAGCCGCCCGAACCCGTAGAGGTTCGCCTGCGAAAGATTGTTACCGAGCCAATTTTCGTCCAGCCCGACATTGGCCACGCCGACGAATCCGCTCACCAGCTTCCTCACCGGAGTCGCGGCGTCATGCACACGCATATCGAAATCGAGCGTCTCTTTCCACATCGGCACAAGAAACACCATGTGGCGCGCCTGACCCATGTATTCCTGCGTGATCTGCAGCTCCACCGCTTCATGCGTTTTCTCCAGCGCGCCGAAGAGCGGCGATGCTGGCTCGCGCACCTGAAAATCGATGGGACCGTTCTTGACCTGGATCACTACGTTGTCGTCGAACTGCCCGTCGAGCGGTTTGAAATTGTCGTAAGCGGCACGCGCGCGATCGTTTTTCAGGTTTCGCCAGTCCATGTGGTGGTCGTAGACGAAGCCGCGATAGAAGATGCGGCCGCCATGGGGCTTGAGCGCGCGCGCCACCACGTTGGCGGCGTCGGCGTGCGTTCTCCCGTATGCCGACGGCCCCACGCGCCCTTCGGAATCGGCCTTCATGACGAAGCCGCCGAGGTCGGGAATGGCGCGGTAAATCTCATCCACCTTGGCTTGCCACCACGCTGCAACCTTGGGGTTCAGTGGATCGAACGTATCCAGACCGCCCATGGATTTCGGACTGCCGAAATCGACCGAGATGACCGTCTGCACGCCCCACGGCCGCAGCGCATCGGCAATTTTCGCCGTCTGCGCGATGATCTCCGGTGTGAGCATGCGCAGGTCGGCATTCACGTTGTTGATGGAACAGCCGTTGATGCCGAGTGACGCCAGTAGCCGCCCGTAATCGCCGACGCGGCTCAGGTCCGCGCGCGCATGGCCATCCTCCCAGAAGATGGAACGGCCGCCGTAGCCGCGTTCGATCGTGCCGTTGAGGTTGTCCCACTGATTCACCCAGCGCACGGGAGCGGCGGGCGACTGCTTCTCGTCCAGTTCGGCGATGCTTTCGCCCAACCCCAATTTGCGCAGGACGGCGAAGGCGCCATAAAGCACGCCGCGATCGTTCGGGCCTGTGATGACGGTGTAACGAACGTTGCCCACCGTGATCGTCTTCAACCAGTAGCTGTCCGGCGCGAGCGTCGCGCGCAGATTCCATTCGCGCGGCAATTTATCGAGCGTGCCGAGCACGAAGCCGGACTCCTTGGGTACGCCCGATTCGATGCGCAGCGTCTTACCCGCCATTCCGCGAACGCCGCGAATCAATTCGGCGCGCGCGCTGCCGATAACGGCTGAATCTTCGACAGTCGCGACCACGGCCGGAACCGGCTGACTGTAGTTCGGCGCGTAACGCAGCCAGGCGTCGGCGCCGCTTTCGGCGTGCAGTCCCGCGGCCGCGATCAGGCCCGCGAGCCATGTGAAACGTCGCATCGGTTCTGAGCCTATCAAAACCAAACAGCTACGGCTCAAAGCCGGCAGAGCACAGACTGAAGTCCTGGCCACCATTCTGCCAGCCGACTGAAAGTCGCTTCGCCCACCACAAGTGCCCGGAAGAGTCCGGGCACGGCAGACTGAGAGTCTGCGCCACGAGGGCTGACCGGCGCCCGAATTGCTCTCTAATCGCCAGAGGCACAAAACATGACAAGCGACATGGCCGACATTCGTTCCACCCTGAACGATCTCATCGAGTCCTGCAAGGACAGCGAAGACGGATATCGCGAGGCGGCGGAGAAGGTGAAGGACCCGGACGTCCGGGCTTTATTTATGAACTACTCCCGCCAGAGGGCGCAACTCGCGGCGCAGCTGCAGGCAGAAGTGATCGGCATCGGCGGTAACCCGGAAACGTCGGGAACCGCGGCGGCTGCGATTCATCGTGGATGGCTCGGGCTCAAATCGGCCGTTACAACGGATAATGATGTGGCTATTCTCGATGAAGCCGAGCGTGGCGAGGACGCCATTTCAAAGAATTATCATCACGCGATGGCGAAAGACCTGCCCAAGGATATTCGCGCAATCGTGGAGCGTCAGTATCGCCAGATCCAGGAGACGCATGACCAGGTCCGGTCTCTGCGCGACAGCCACTGGAAAATGGAAGTGCCGATGGTCGGCCTTCGCTGATATTTATTACAGGCGTTGAAATCTCCCTTCGTGCTATAGTTTTTCTGGCTGTTTTTTCTGGCTATATTTCACGAAATTAGAGGAGATTTATGGACGATCAGACGGCGGCCGGTCCGGCTTTGGAATCAAAGGCGGTTGAACAACCCGGTGACGGCCCCAGTCCAGCGGCTGGCCTGAGCGCATTGAAAGAGATATGGGCCGCGAGCAACCGGCTGGCGGATCTGCAGAAAGAGTACGCGTTTAAGAAGGCGCCTGTCATCAAAATCTTCGGCGCCCTGCTCGGTTTCGGAGACAAGCCCGACCCGTTGGCCGAGGTCAAACAGCGGCTCGCCGAGATCAACGCCAAACTCGATCGGGTGCTCGAAGGCATTCAGCAGATACAAAAAGGATTACTGGGCCTCGGCGCGCTGAACGTCTATCTGGATATCTCCGATTCGATTTTCCTGGTGGAGAGATATACGGAATATCTTCCCACGTGGCTCGCCCCAACCATGACAGACGCGGTCCGCAAGGAATTTTCGGATAAGCTGGCCGGAACTTTCAGTGAACGCGATGGCGTCTCCTTCTGTTCCTACAAGATGATGCGGCAGACGCCTCTCCTGTTCGACACGCTTTTCGCGTACCTGAGCAGCGACGCGGCCAAGTCGAATCCGCGCAGCGTTTACCTGCAGGGGGCTTTCCTGTTCCGTTTCATCGTGGACGTGATGGTAAAAGCGCTCCTTCTGGAATTATTCATCGCCGCCGACACGGGCGATCCGGGGCAGATGGCCGCGCGCGCCGAAAAGGTGATTTCCCGGTACGGGCTCTGGATGCGGAATATGATCGACAGCAAATTCCTGCCGTTCGCCGAGAGTCTGGCCATGTTCAATTTCATCGACGAATATCTGGGACGCCACGACAACGCCTACGACGGTCAGCTCCTGATCGAGAAATGGGAGCGCGCGGAGAATTCGATTTTGGAAAGCGCCGACAATCTGGCGTCGAAATTACTGGGGCGTGAGAGGGCCGTCACTCTCCGCGTTATTCCGAATCTTCCCCCGGTGGCGAAACGCGTCAAGATTCTCCCGAAGATCGTTGCGGCAGGCGACGACTATTGGGATTTCCTCGAGATCACGCAAGGCAAGGGAGTGCCGCCGGCGGAAACGCTGAAATGGATACAGGAAAAGAAGCCCTCGGCTTTTTTGGCTTCCGCTCTCGGTCGTGAGGGTCGCCGGGACGAGCCGCGGCATATCAGCGCCGCGCAGATTCCGTTTCCCGAAGGGGCCCGCCGCGCGATCGGGTTCGAAAAGCTGCCGTCGCTTTCGTTTCTCCGGATCGAATTCGACCTCGGCGCTTTTCCCGCCGGCGCACCTTTTTATTTTTTCCACGATACGAACTGGGTTGCCGAAAAATTTCCGCAACTTCAGGTGATGTGGCAGCGCGTCCACGTAGAGGACAGGCAGGAATATCGGCACGAAAAAAAATCCTGGACTTACTACCCCATGGGTTTTGCAGCCTGGACGTTTGATCTTCCCTCTGAAGGGCAGTTGAGTCCGGTCCTGATCATGTACATGTACGACCGATTCGGTCAACGAAACTAAATCGGCGCAAGTGGGCGGACTCCGCGCTGGACCGCCTGGTCCGGCTGCTCCGAACCGTGATAATCTACACGGATCGGAGCCAAACTTGCAAATCACAGCACCAACCGAGATCCCGACGCGTTCGATCTCTCGCTATCTTCCCGTTCTTCTGATCCTTTTTGCCGGCAGCGGCTGTTCGGCGCTCATCTATGAAGTCGCCTGGTACCAGGTACTGCAGCTGGCCCTGGGATCGACAGCCGTCTCGCTCGGCGTCCTGCTGGCCACCTTCATGGGAGGCCTCTGCATCGGCAGCATCGCGTTGCCGCGACTCAAATTCGGCGGACGCAATCCGTTGCGCGTTTACGCTTCGCTCGAATTGGGCATCGGCATTCTCGGACTGATCGCCACCGCGGCCATGCCGTCCGTGACGCGCGTCTACGTGGTCGGCGCTGAGCACGGGCTGCCAGGCATGCTGCTTCGCGGACTCGTCGCCGCCGTCTGCATGCTGCCATCGACCATCCTGATGGGCGCGTCGCTGCCCGCCATCGTCCGCGGCATCGAGACCACTCCATGGGGCGTTTCCTGGTGGGCGCTGCTCTACGGCAGCAACACGGCGGGCGCGGTTTTCGGATGCCTGCTGGCCGGATTCTATCTGCTGCGCGTCTACAGCATGGCGACCGCGGCCTACGTTGCCGTGGCGATCAATGTCGTGGTCGCGGCGCTCAGTTGGCTGCTCGCGCGGCAAACACCAAGCGCGTCCGAACCGCAAGCCGAGCCGCAAGCGAGGCCCGCGACTTCCGGCCGTACCAACTGGCCGGTTTACCTGACCATCGCGTTATCCGGCGCTACGGCGCTCGGCGCCGAAGTGCTCTGGACTCGGCTGATGAGCATGCTGTTGCTCGCGACGGTCTATGTTTTCTCGATCATCCTGGCCGTTTTCCTGGTTGGCATCGCTGTCGGAGGCGCGGGCGCTTCGTGGCTGATCCGCAAGGTTCGCGCGCAAACCGCGCTGGGCATCTGCCAGCTGCTGTTGGTGGTCGCGATCGCATGGACCGCGGGAGTCATCACCGGCATCCTGCCCTACTGGTCCGACGCGGTTCTCACCACGACCAATCCCTGGCAGATGTTCTTTCTCGACCTGAAGCGCTGCCTGTTCGCGATCCTGCCGCCCGCGCTGTTGTGGGGCGCGAGTTTCCCGCTGGCCTGCGCCGCCGCCGTTTCCTCGCCCGAAGACGATCCCGGCCGCGTGGCCGGCGGCATCTACGCGATCAACACGCTCGGCGGCATCGTCGGC